>NZ_JBMXHE010000057.1:0-13597 GCF_053987695.1 Palaeococcus sp. (in: euryarchaeotes) | reverse complement strand
TGAACGTCCTCACGACCTCTTCAAGCGGGCATCCATAGATGCCGGCGCTTATGGCAGGAAACGCTATCGTTTTGAGGCCGAGCTCATCGGCCTTTCTCAGCGCGCCGAGAATTGCCTTTCTGAGCTTTTCTTTCTTATCATCGTCCCAGACGCCACCGCAGTAGGGCCCGACCGTGTGGATAACATATTTTATTCCAAAGCATTCCATGTTTAAAGCGGGCGTAACAACAACCTCGCCGTGCTCGATGGAGCTTTTTCCTAGCTGCTCTTTCATAGCCTCTTTGCTTATCCTTATATACTCCCGAACATTCCCAGCGGCAGCTTTTGCTATGGCATAAGCAACTCCTCCGCCGTGCTCAAGGTATTTGTTTGCTGCATTAACTATTGCCTCAGCTTGAAACTTTGTTATATCCCCTTTAGCAACCTCAAACCTCATCCTAACCCCCCTCATGCAATTTATCCGCTACTTTCTGCGCTTCCTCCATAACTTTTTCTTCCTCAAGGGTTAAAACTTCTCCGTCGAGCATTAGAATCTCACCGTTAACTATGGTGGTCTCAACGTCGTTCCCGTTTGCCGAATAAACGAGATGGCTTATGACGTTATTTGCAGGTCTTAGATGAGGTTTGTTAAAATCTATAATAACCAGATCTGCCAAGTTCCCTTCCCTTATCACTCCGGCGTTCAGCTTTAGTGCTTTTGCACCATTTAGAGTTGCCATCTTAAAAACGGTTCTGGCATCTGCAACGGTTGGTTCCAGTGTGTGTGCCTTGTGAAGCAGTGCGGCGAGTTTCATCTCCTCCAGCATATCCAGGTTGTTGTTGCTCGCGTCCCCATCCGTTCCCAAGCATACATTAACACCCCTGTTCAGAAGCTCTTTTAATGGCATTACGCCACTTCCAAGCTTCATATTGCTTGCGGGATTGTGAACGACACTCACACCCCTCTCAGCGAGGAGCATGATGTCCTTATCATTAAGCCATACCCCGTGGGCTATTATCACATCATCCCTCAAAAATCCTATCTCATCGAGAAGTTCAACGGGACTTTTACCATACTCCCTCTTTATCCCATCAACCTCTCTCTTCGTTTCAGCAACGTGGATAGTTATCATCTTCCCATGCTCATCGGCAAGTCCCCTGACCCTTTTGAGGCATTCAATAGAGCACGTATATGGGGCATGGGGGGCAAATATGAAGTTTATTCTCTCCGAATTAAGGTTTTCTATAAAGGTTAGTACCCCGATTGATTTTTTAATTTCTTTTTCAAGCTTTTCCGGGTCTCCAAGGTCTATCATTCCATAACCCAGATATGCCCTTAGCCCCGCCCTCTCAACGGCTTTTGCAACTTCTTCCATGTGAAAGTACATATCAACAAACGCAGTCGTTCCCCCTTTTATCATCTCCAGAGCTCCAAGAAGGGCGCCTTTGTAAACATCCCTGGGCTTGAGTTGAGCTTCCCTTGGCCATATGTATGTCTCGAGCCACTCTTGGAGGGGGATATCATCTGCAAGCCCCCTGAAGAGTGTCATTGCAAGATGAGTGTGTGCATTTATGAAGCCGGGGGAAACTACCTTCCCCTTTGCATCAATCACGATATCTGCTTCTCTTTTAATGCCCTTTTTAATCTTCAAAATTCTGTTTCCCTCTATATATACATCGGCTTCAACGACTTTAAGATTGTCATAGATCACTCGCCCATTTTTAATAAGTATCTCCATTGAGCTCACCTTAGATTAAAAGAAGGAAGGGAGAAAATATAAAGTTTGCTAAACAAAAGCCGTCTTAAGCACATCGGCACAGCCGCACTTCCTCTCCTCAGGAATCTTTGGAATGCCCTGAAGGAGCAGCCTTCTTACCTTCTCGTTGTTTTCCTGCATGACTCTAACAACCTCTTGGGCGTCTACGGGCTTTTCAGCCCAAACATCGTAGTCAGTGATTGCCGCTATATTGACGTAGCACATTCCAAGCTCTCTTGCCAAAACAATCTCTGGAACGAGCGTCATTCCTATTATCTGGGCGAACTGGCGGAACATGAAGCTTTCAGCCCTCGTTGAAAACCTCGGCCCCTCGATGCACACATAGGTTCCCCTTTCATGTACTGGAATTTGGAGCTCTTTAGCCGTCTCGTAGAAAATTTTACGCATCTCCGGGCAGAATGGATCGGCCATGCCGAAATGAGCAACTCTCGGCCCCTCATAAAATGTGTAGTCTCGCTTCTTTGTAAAGTCTATGAACTGGTCGGTTAACACTATATCGCCGGGCTTGTATTCCTCACGAAGAGAGCCTACAGCGGTGATCCCTATTATGCGCTCAACTCCAAGCTCGTGAAGGGCCCATATGTTTGCCCTGTAGTTCACGAGATGGGGAGGAATATCGTGGGTTTTTCCATGTCTTGGAAGAAAAGCGACCTCAACACCCCTTATTTCCCCAATCTCGACGTGTGCAGAGGGTCTTCCATAGGGAGTGTGCACCTTGATACTTTCTCTAGGCTCAAAGACACCGTAAACACCGGAACCGCCGATAATACCTATCTTTGGCATTGATATCACCATGTAAAAATTACACCTGAGTTATTTAAGAGTTGCTTTTCCAGTGGAAACGGAACTCCAACAAGTGAACTTCAACCCCTTTTATTGTCTACTCCATTATCACCAGTTCGGAGGAAAATCAAGAGCAGGCCCAACAGCAGTAGTGATCCGTACCAGAGGACAACCCACGGCAGGAAGACGAGAGCCGTGTGAATGTCAACTCCGCTCAGAAAAACGCTTGGGAATTGGCGAGGGGTAGTTTCTCAAAAATCCAGAAGTTGTACATAACCATCAGGAAGAGCGGATAAACGAAGGCAAAAACCCTCAGAAAGAGCCTCAAAAAGAGGAGAAGACGAAGCGAGCTATTCATATCTCGCGCTACCATGCTCATGCGCATAAGCATCACCGGAAAATTTTGAACCCAGATGTTAAGGGGTTTTCCGTGGGCGATATGCGATTATCAAGAGGAATCTTTTTTTGATGTTCTCCAAATACCAAAGACGGCTATCAAAAAACTCACCGCAACAAGTGCACGAAACCATCTCGCCCAAGTCCAAGAGAGGGCGAACGAGACACCAAAGAACACACTGGAGGCGACATAAAAACCCAGCGGATTTTCATTAAGGAACTCAAGGAGTGTACCTATCCACAGAATCCACAGGACAAAAACTATCAAAACGCACGGAAGGTTGTAAAGTTGGAGGGTTATGAAAGTGCACACTGGATCCGGCAGAATTCCAAAAGACACAACAAAAAGAACAGCAGCCATAGAAATGAGAAGGAAAGGCAGAGCGAGCTTCCTTACGTCCATGAAGTGTACCCCCAGTTTTTATCCATGTCCGGATTAGAATCCACTGTGTCCATTAGATGATCCCATACGTTGCTGACATAAATCGCCACAGAGTTACTGTACGGACGTTCCCCTGTTTCGTGCTGAGGCCACATCTGCATTGCATACGTTTGTTCCACGCATACTCCGTTAGCACATATGTTACTCCAGGTTCCAGCAAACTTTATAGTGCCCCCTTCAACAGTAATGCTTTCTATATCCTCACATCCATAAGTATCATCTCTCCCAGGATATAAAATATGACATCGTGTCCAGTCATAGGATGCATCAATTGCTGGATCAGGATGGTCTTCATCATAAAAATGAATCTCATAGGTCACTTTTGTAGAGGTATACATAACAACTATTTTGGATATCCCATTATGCCCATCCACATTATAACACTGTCCCAGCGAATCACGCCCTTTGCCACCATCCAGATCAACTTTCACTTGCACCCACCAGTGGATTGGGTACGGGATTGAAGAACTCATTGGAGCGTAGTAATGATCGTAAACCTTGTCCCCATTCTTTACAGAGGCAACTTTAATGGGCTTCACCACTATAACTTTGGCATTCTTGGGATAAAAGCTCTTCTGGTAGAGGTAAGAAACGTAGTCGCTGACGAGAAGATACTTCAACTGCTCCCTCTGCTCTGGAGTCAGGCTTCCAGCGTAGGGTGCAATCTCAGCGTCAAGCTCTTGCCAAACCGCTGAAGAACGAGGTTTGTAAGCTTGTCCACAAAGTAAGGGTCTTCCGAAGTCCCCTTAGCCTTGCTTATGTCAATCTGAGAGTGAATGAACATGTCAATCGCTGTCCATCCGCTTACGTCTGCCTGAGGCTTAGCACTAACAAATCCAGAAAAAACAAAAACAAACACCAGAACTCCTGCCAGGAGTCTTGCCCACTTCAAGGACATCACCATTAGGTATTAGGCATTAGACCTATATATAGTTTTCTATTGACAGTAGTTGAAATTCTAAAACTAAAAATAAAAATATGAGCATTTTAAAGGACTTTTAATACTATTGCGTAATGTTCAATCCACTATAAATATAAACTAAATCGACCTCAACATTGCTCCAAAAGACAGAACCCGAAACTTTAATAACCTTTCGGAACTAAATACCTTGGGGTGATGTCATGGAGAAGCCAGTGGAGCTGCTCCTTCCGAGAATTGAGGAACCCATCTTCATAGAAGGCTATCCTGGTATCGGATTGGTAGGGCATATAGCAGCGAATTTTCTTGTTAAAGAGCTCGACATGGAGATGGTGGGCTATGTTGAGAGTTCTTTCATACCCCCTTTAACATTGGTTCTCGAAGGAAAGCCAAATCCGCCCCTAAGGTTCTATGAAAGGGAAGGTATAATCTTGGCGGTTTCGGATATATACGCTCCCCCCACACTTGTAAATGAAATTGCCAAAGAAATGGTGAGATACCTTAAAGAGGTGAAAGCCAGGAAGGTTATTTCACTCGGCGGAATGGGCATAGGTCTCTTCAAGGAAAAGATGGGCGTTTGGGGAGTGGGAGGTAGCGAAGAGGAGAGCAGAGAACTGGAGAATCTGGGGGTTAAACTACTCCAATACGGCTCGATAACTGGAATAAGCGGAAAACTGCTATGGGAGGCAAGTAGGGAAGGATTGAAGAGCTATGTGCTTCTTGGGGAGACTTTCGGGGATAGACCCGATCCGAGGGCCGCTGCAAATGTCATAGGGATAATGAAAAAGCTTGTTGGTATTGAGGTTTCGGTTGAGCCCCTTCTAAAAGAGGCGCAGGCCATTGAAGAGCAGTTAAGAAGGATGCATGAGCAGATGGAGAAGGCGAGAAGGCGGGAGCAAAAGGAGTATGAGAGCGTGTATCTGTGAGGTGATGGTATGGAGCTCGTGGTTTTGGTCGGGATATCCCGCAGGGCACTGGATTCCCTCCTTAGAAGCCCCTACCGCACTCTGGAGATAAAGAGTGCCCGGAATATTGAAGCCCTTGAAAATCTCGAAAGCGGAAAAAGGGTTTTCTTAACCTATGAAACATTTCAGGACATAACGAGGGGAATTGAAGGATTAATTGCGGAGATTATGAAGGTGGAAAGGATGGAGCAGAAGATACTTTGGGAGGAGAGCGATGAGAGGGAGCAGATGGTTTACAGAGTTCAGCTGAAGCTCGTTGGTTTGGGGAAAATCCTGGAGGTTGAAGAGGAGAAAGGGGTTTTAAGGGCCAGAGTAAGGGAGATGCTCCCCCATGAGATGAGCATGGGTTAAAAAGAGTCCAGAGTTTTCTGTTTTCCTCTTTGAGCTTTCTCCCTTTTTGGAGGCTTTACCCTCCTGAATTCAAGACCCTCCTTTTCAAGGAGTTTTTTGGCACCGGAAGTTAAAGAAGGAGCCACAAGAATCCCTCTAACGTTCCCATGCTCTTCCTTTAAATCCTCCACATATCTCTTGAGCTGGCTGACGGCATGAAGGTCAGCTCTCCTTCTCTTGAGCTCTAAAACCACCAAGTTCCCATCCTTATCCCTGCCGAGGAGGTCAACTATCCCGTGTTTTATTGGCTTCTCCTTGAAAAGAACCTTGAAACCTTCCTCGATGACCTCGGGATTCTCAAATATATAATCCCTCATTTCGGCTTCGCTTCCCATTAATGTAAGCTCCTCGCTGTCCTCCGCCTGCAGATAAGAGGCGAGATAGACCTTCAAGAGCTCTACCTCAAGGGTTTCCCTTGGTTTGCGCCTAACGCTGATGATTCTTACTCTATCCTCCTCCACCTGAAAGCTCACTCGGCTACCTGGAGGCTGCCAGTTAACGGGCTCCCTTTTCTCCCTTTGATGGATTAAGAAGGAGCCATCCGGTTTGATTATAATGACCCTATCTCCATTTCCCAGCTCGCTTTTGGCTCTTCCATCGTAGTGAACCCGGCAGTGGGCAAATATTGTTATTATAGCCTCGCTTGATAGTCCTTCACTTAGGATATTCAGGAGGTCCTCTTGGCTCGGATTTTCTATGGACTTTACCTTCATGAGTATCCCTTAAGTGTCGGGATTTAATAAGTTTAGTGGCAAAGCTTATATCTTAATTGAAATATTTTATAGCGGTGATAATATGAAGCGTGTCCACATTTTTGACTGGCATAAGGAGAATGCCAAGAAAGTGGAGGAATTTGCCGGATGGGAGATGCCAATCTGGTATTCCAGCATAAAGGAGGAGCACATGGCCGTAAGGAATGGTATCGGTATTTTTGATGTTTCTCACATGGGAGAAATTTTCTTTAGAGGAAAGGATGCCTTGAAATTCCTCCAGTACGTCACAACGAATGATATCTCAAAGCCTCCCGCAATAAGTGGAACATACACCCTCGTTCTCAATGAGCGCGGTGCCGTTAAAGATGAGACGCTAGTCTTCAACATGGGCAATGATGAATATATGATGGTCTGTGATAGTGATGCCTTTGAAAAGCTCTATGCATGGTTCACATCAATTAAAAGGGCAATTGAGCAGTACACAAAGCTCGACCTTGAGATTGAACTCAAGACCTATGATTATGTTATGTTCTCCATTCAGGGCCCAAAGGCGAGAGATCTGGCGAAGGAGCTCTTTGGAATTGATATTATGGATCTCTGGTGGTTCCAGGCCAAGGAAGTTGAGCTCGATGGAATTAAGATGCTTCTCTCGAGGAGCGGATATACAGGCGAAAATGGATGGGAGGTTTACTTTGAGGATGTAAACCCAAACCATCCCGATCCAGCCAAGAGAGGGAAACCCGAAAAAGCTCTGTATGTATGGAATAAAATCCTTGAGGCAGGTGCAAAGTACGGCATAAAGCCATGCGGTCTCGGTGCTAGGGACACCCTTAGAATGGAAGCGGGCTACACGCTCTACGGCAACGAGACGAAAGAGCTCCAGCTCCTCAGCACCGACATCGATGAAGTCACACCACTTCAAGCCAATCTTGAGTTTGCCCTCTTCTGGGACAAAGAGTTCATTGGAAAGGACGCTCTCCTAAAGCAGAAGGAGCGCGGGCTACCGAGCAAGATGGTGCACTTCGAGATGGTTGACAGGGGCATTCCGAGGGAAGGCTACAAGGTATACAAAGATGGAAAGCTCATAGGAGATGTGAGCAGTGGAACACTTTCACCGCTTCTTGGAATCGGAATAGGGATAGCATTCGTTGATCCTGAATATGCCAAACCGGGGATTGAAATAGAAGTGGAGATAAGGGGCAAGATGAAGAAAGCCATGACAGTGGCTCCACCATTCTATGACCCCAAGAAGTATGGAGCTTTCAGAGAGGGCTGACCTCTATTTTTCTCTTCCCATTAAAATCCCGCCCACTATGAAGATCAGTCCTATAAGGGTTGAGGGGAGAATTTCTTCTCCAACTATTAAGTGAATGAAGAGGAGGGATATGAAGGGCGTTAGGTATATCAGGTTGGCAACTTGGGCGGTTGTTCTTGAGAGGCTTAGAGCTCTGTGCCAGACCAGGAATGTGATTCCCATTTCAAAGAGACCTATATAAACACTTCCCATTATGCCCTCAAAGCTGAACTGGAATTTTCCAAAGAGCCATATAAAAAGGGTTATGTAGATGAAACCGAAGGTAAAGTTGAGGAAGAGCTTTAAAACGTCCTCCCTTTCATCCCTTAAATTTAAAATCCAGTAGGAAGCCCATATGAAAGCGCTTCCAAGACCCAGGAGAGTTCCCATGGGATTTCTGAAGTTAAGGCTCAATACATCACCTCTCGTAGCAATTATAAGGACCCCAAAGAAGCTCACAAAAATTGCCAGAATCCCTCTGAAGCTTATTTTCTGGTTAAGCAAGGGTATTGAAAGGAATGCAAGTATTATGGGCCACGTATAGTTGAGAGCTTGTGCCTCTTGGGCTGGAAGCAGGGAATATGCTTTGAAGAGCACGAGGTAGTAGAGGAAGGGGTTTATAAAGCCCAGAATGAGGGAGCGCCTGAGGTTGAGATTTTCCCTAAAAAGGGTTAGCTTTCTCTGTTTGATGATCATGAGGAGCAGGACGATGGTAGATGTCAGGGAAGCATAGAAAACGAGATTCATGTAATCGAGGTGCTGCAGGGATAGCTTGAATGCCGATGCAACGGTTGACCACATCAGCACAGCTGAAATCCCGTATATGTAAGCCATTTTCTGGTTTTTCATGTTTCAGCCTTGCTTGTTAGACTTAAAAAACTTTGCTAGCCTCCGGGCTAAGCTTTTTAAATGAGAATGCCTATTTAAATAGGGGGTAGAATGATAGAGGAGGCTGCAAAGCTTATAGCCCACTCCAGGTTTTTAATAGCCTTCACCGGGGCGGGGATAAGTGCCGAGAGTGGGATACCCACGTTCAGGGGGCATGGGGGGCTTTGGGAAAACTATAGGGTCGAGGAGGTGGCAACTCCCGAAGCCTTCAGGAGAAACCCCTCTCTGGTCTGGGACTTCTATAAAATGCGAATACGTAAGATGAAGGATGCAAAGCCAAATAAAGCTCATCTTGCTCTTGCAGAACTTGAAAAAATGGGAATTTTAAAAGCAGTTATAACCCAGAACATAGATGATCTCCACAGGAGGGCTGGGAGTGAAAACGTAATAGAACTTCACGGCAACATTTACCGTGTTAAGTGCACTTCCTGCGATTACAGGGAGAACTTAAAGGAAAGCGGTCGATTGGATGAGTTTTTAGATGAGGGTGAACTGCCTGGATGTCCTAAGTGTGGCTCCCTCTTGAGACCCGATGTGGTGTGGTTTGGGGAGCCTCTCCCCGAGCAGGCATTAGATGAAGCTTTCAATCTTGCAAGGAGGGCAGATCTGTGTCTCGTAATCGGGACGAGTGCCCAAGTCTTTCCAGCCGCATACATTCCAATGCTTGTGAAGGATGAAGGAGGACGAATTATAGAGATAAATCCCGACAATACGGGGATAACTCATCTTGCGGACATAATTTTGAGAGGAAAGGCAGGAGAGATTATGGATGGGCTTTTGGAAAAAATCAGACATGAGGTGAGGAGATGATATTTTTAATAGGCTTCGATGAGAAAGAAGTAGAAATCATAAAAAAGACTCTAAAAGAGTATGGGGTTTATGAGATACCCCAGTACTGCAGAGATTGGATTCTCCAGGAGATTGTGGAGAAAGCCCCGAAATTAGAGGGAGACTGCAACTGGCATGCGAGAAAGTTCTTTTTAATGCATAATTTAGAAGACACCCGGGTTAAGGAAGTTTTGGAGAAGATTAAATCCCTTAACTTGGGGAGGATTATCTTTGCCACGACGACGCCAACTTCATTAACTTGGAGGCTCGAGGACTTAATGGGGGAGTGGATTAAGGAGGACGAGTACTTCCAGGAGCTCAGGAGGAGAAAGGCGAGCAGGTTCTATCTCGATGTTGACATCGGGAAGAGTTAAATAAGATTATGACTATTTGATAAGGGGAGAAACTATGATAAAGGTCGTGCTCTTCGATTTGGATGACACTCTTGTTGATACAACCAAACTTGCGGAGAGGGCCAGGCGAAATGCTATTGAGAACATGGTAAAGCACGGGCTTCCCGTGGATTTTGAAACTGCATATAATGGGCTTTTAGATCTCATAAATGAATACGGGAGTAACTTTCCACATCACTTTGACTATCTCCTGAGGAGGCTCGATTTGAAGTATAACCCAAAATGGGTTGCAGCCGGGGTTATAGGATACCACAACACAAAGTTCACCCAGCTCAAAGATGTTAGGCATGCGAGGAAAATGCTCATCCAGCTGAGCTCAATGGGGCTCAGGCTCGGGATAGTAACGGATGGTAATCCCATAAAGCAGTGGGAGAAGATTTTGAGGCTTGAACTCGAGGATTTCTTTGAACACGTCATTATATCGGACTTTGAGGGGGTTAAAAAGCCCCACCCCAAGATATATCAGAAGGCACTGAAGCTCTTTGGAGTTGAACCTGAAGATGCGGTTATGGTGGGAGATAGGCTCTACTCGGACATATATGGAGCCAAAAAAGTTGGTATGCACACCATATGGTTCCGCTACGGAAGAAGGAGGAGTGAGGAACTCGAATACCGCAGATATGCGGACTTTGAAATTGAGGACCTTTTAGAAGTCCCAAAAATCATAGAGAAGCTCGGTGGTAAGGGTGAAGAAGGTTCAAATAAGGAAGTTCATGCTGATAGATAGCGTTTACAGATCCAAAATTCTGAGCGGGAAAAAAAGCACCACGATTCGCTACGGGGATTATGAAGCCAAACCTGGAAAGGAGATATACATCGTGGTAAGACCAAGCGATACAGCGATAGCAAAAGTGAAAATAAAGGGCGTTTCTAAAAAGAAAGTTAAAGAGCTTACAAATGAGGATGCGAGGAAGGACGGATTTAAGGATATTAAAGAACTGCTGAAAACATTGAATAAAATCTATGGAGGTCTTGACGCAGAGGACGAGGTGAGTATAATTGAGTTTGAGCTTATAAAGCCTCTCGAGGGAATCCCATTGAAGCTTTTGAAAGGGCTCAATTATAGAGAACCGGATGAAGTTGCAAGGCTCTATGTGGAGAGTGGGATGAGCGCTTCTAGAGATGTTGACCTGATTATGAAGCATATAAAGGAAAGCGGAATTAAAAGTGCCACAAGGAGATATGGGGCTGCCAGAGTTAAGAAAGCTCTTTTGGATGCATATCATAAGCTCTATGAGTCTGATTACATATAGAACAGGGAGGTGCAAAAAACGTGGCAGTGCACCTCCCCTGCGTCCGATAATACCGACGTCATCACCCATCAGACTGGGCAAGGTTCTTCATCCGCTGGACTAAGCTAGCCCTGAGGACTTAAAAGGTTTGGGGCTTTAGTTTCTTCACAATTTCCCGGTGTTTTTTAGGCTAATCCCCCCGTTTTTTTACAAA
Organism: Palaeococcus sp. (in: euryarchaeotes); assembly: GCF_053987695.1. Taxonomy (NCBI): domain Archaea; kingdom Methanobacteriati; phylum Methanobacteriota; class Thermococci; order Thermococcales; family Thermococcaceae; genus Palaeococcus; species Palaeococcus sp. (in: euryarchaeotes). Next base: position 2,363 of record NZ_JBMXHE010000057.1, on the reverse strand, counting down.
TGGATGTTTGTGGGGCTTCCAATGCACTGAAACCGGCTAATTTTTGAGTTGTGCTCCAGAGCAAAATTTAAAAACCTCTCTCCATACTTCATTTTTGAGGTGGTGTGGTGATGAAGGGGGTAATCCTAAACTACGCCAGGGGAAAGCACAACCAAAGAAATCACCACATGCTGATAGAGATTGAGGGTGTGAAAAGCAGGGAAGAGGCATCTCGCTTCATTGGGAGGAGGGTTATCTGGAAGAGCAGAACCGGGAAAAAGATTATGGGAAAAATCGTGAAGCCCCATGGCGAAAAAGGCATCGTTAGGGTGCGCTTTGATCTCGGTCTCCCCGGACAGGCACTGGGCGATGAGGTTGTTATAAGGTAATTTCCTTATGAATAAACTTAAAAGCGGATTGCTGAATTCCCATTGGTGAGGAGGGTGGAGCTTGGAGAAGTGAGAGAGGGAAAGGCGAGAATTCTGGTTCCAAAGGCGGCTAGAATTTATGATGCCCCCGTTTTTTACAACCCCGTGATGGCTTTTAACAGGGATATTAGTGTTCTGGCACTCAAAGTTATTAAGCCGGAGGAGGCGCTTGATGCTCTGAGTGCAACAGGGGTTAGGGGAATTCGCTATGCCCTTGAGACCCCGGTACGTGAGGTATGGCTCAACGACATAAACGGGGAGGCATTCAAGCTTATAAAAAAGAATATAGGGCTCAATTTTAAAGGTAAAATCGCTGGAGAAGATAAGATGATGGGCGAGAAAACCCTGGTAGCCACAAACAAAGATGCAAACCTTCTAATGGATGAGAAGTTCAGATACTTTGACTTCGTCGATTTAGACCCCTTTGGCTCCCCAATGCCCTTTTTGGATGCTGCATTGAGGAGCGTCAAGCGAAAGGGCTTCCTTGGGATCACGGCAACCGATACGGGCGTCCTCTGCGGCGCATATAAAAATGCGTGCCTGCGGAAATACAATGCAATGCCCTTGAGAGGGGAGCTGTGCCACGAAAGCGGTTTGAGGATTTTGATCGGCGCGGTGGTGAGATACATAGGAAAATACGACCTCGGATTTAAGGTTCTCCTCGCCTACTACAGGGATCACTACTTCCGGGTTTTTCTAAAAATGGAAGACGGCGCTAGAAAGGGGGATGAGCTCGTTGAGAAGCTCGGTTATGTTTACTTTGATCACAAAACAGGGAAATTCGAAGTTGAGCATTCGTTCCTCCCGAGCCGTAAAGGTGCCTACGGTCCCCTGTGGCTCGGCGAGATGAAGGATGGGACTTTTATACGAGCACTCCTCAATGAGGCAGAAAAAAGTGAGCTCTCAAAGAAAAAGAAGGTCCTCAACTTCCTGAACATGATTGGAGAGGAGCTTGACGTTCCGTTTTTCTATGATATTCACAGAATTGCAAAGCGTTATGGGCTTGAGGCAAGGAAATCGGAGAAAATAGTAGAGAGTTTGAGGGGAAGGGGCTTTTTAGCGAGCAGGACACACATCTCACCCACGGGCATAAAAACAAACGCAGGGCTCAGCGATGTAGTTGATGTTCTCAGGTCTCTACAGTGAAGCTTCCCATTTTCTCAAGCTCTCTTTCAAAGCTTTTCTAACGGCCTTTCCTATATTGATGCCCAATTTGGTGGCGGTTCCAGCCCACTCTATCTCTCCTCCATTGGCGAAAACCCCCATACCGTCGCTTGTGGTGCCCGTTGCCTCATAGCCGAGCTTTAGGAGTGTGTATGTTTTCGCCTCCGTTGCGGTCATTATGGCGTTTGCCAAAGCACCGGTGGTTAGGCCTTCATCTATGACGAGGGCTATGTTTATCGTCTTGCTCATAAATTTTGGGGGCTCTTCTCCCGCTATTGCCGGGTTGCTGACCTCCTCCCCTTTGCGAGGGTTTCAGCGACTCGCCAGTGATGGGGAGGTTTGAGGGGCTTCATAGCCTAACTTCAGCCCCTCGGGGACGGTCTTGCCCCCGTTACCCCTACCTCCCGCTAAAGCGGGAAGGCTCGGGGTTATCGTTCTAACTTTGCGCAAAATGTTAAAAGCACCAACCAAGTCAGCGTTGAAGATAAGCCCCGTTGCAGGACACTTAAACAATCCTCGGACAAAACGAGCCTCCTCATGAGGCTTCCCGCAAACGGGACAAAGCTCCAAGCAGGGAGGAAATGCTTGAAAAGCTCGGTCTGAGCGAAGCAAAAAGGGATGTGGAAAGAATCAAGAGGAGATTGGGAGTTTAACTTTTGGTTCAAGAAAGCCTTATATTTTCCCTTTAAAACCTTCTATCGGTGAGTGATTTGGAAGGATGGAAGGAAAAACTCAGGCGAGGAATCCTTGAAAATAATGAAATTTTAATAGAGCTGACTCTGGGAGGGGAAT
>NZ_JBMXHE010000056.1:0-17452 GCF_053987695.1 Palaeococcus sp. (in: euryarchaeotes) | reverse complement strand
GGGCGGGACATAGATCTTGTGGTGGATGGGGAGTGGCTTTATACCCTTCCTCTGGCTCTCATCTCTAAATTTTTTCGTTATTCATCGAAACGCTAAGTTTTTAAGCTGATTGAACATTTTCCAAATCATGTCAGTGATAGTGGGAGTCCTCTCAGCTCTAACGGCTGCCTTTGGATGGGCGCTTTCTTCTGTGCTGATCAAGATAGGGATGAGGAATAAAAAGGCTGTTAGTGTGAACATAATTCGCCTCTATGTGGTTTCCATTATCTATGCCATAGTTTTCCTATTCACAGGTGGCTTTAAGGAAATCGCATCCCTATCCTCCAAGCAGCTGCTGATAGCATTCATCTCCGGACAGTTTGGTTTCGTTATAGGGGACTATTTCTATCTCAACGCCTTGAAGATTACGGGGGTTTCACGCACGGTTCCTGTGACCTCTTCCTATCCTCTATGGACGATATTGTGGGCTTTTCTATTTCTGGGGAGAAGCATAAACGCTCAGATAATTGTGGGAGCATTTCTGGTCTTCCTTGCAATTTTGCTGGTTAGACAGACGGAAGAGGAGGAGAAAATTGATCCAAAAGGACTGATATTCGCAATTTTAGCCCCCATAAGCTGGAGTCTAGCCATAACAACGCTGGATTATTTATCTTCCCAGATATCCGCCATGACGCTGTCTGGAGTTAGGTTAATGATGGCTAGCCTCGGTGTAAGCCTTCTCATTCCTCAGTACTGGGGAGATATTAAAAGGTTCAATTTGCGGGAGTTCGGAGTGGTGAGTCTGGCTGCAATATTTGGTCTTTTTATAGGGCAGTATGCCTTTGTAACGTCCGTTGGAACTCTAGGCTCTCAAATAGCAACCCCCATAACCGCGGTTAATCCGATAATTGCCTCATATCTTGCTATTGCATTTTTGAAGGAACCTCCGAACAGGAAAATTATCTTAAGCTTGGTATCGGCTGTCGTTGGAATAATTCTCATAAGCCTTGCATAGCAAATGTTTTAAGGTCTTAACTCAACTTTTAACCGCCGACAGTGAGGGGACAATCGTCTCCTCATGGGCTTGGTAAAAACCGCATCCCCAACCAATGAAGGGATGTGCTCACGCCAAGCCCACAGGGCCGGTGCATCCACCCACGCGAAGGGTGAACGTGGGGCTCTGTTGCCGGCCTACAATTACTCGTTTTAAAAATTCAGAAAAGTGTAAAAAGAATTGAAAGTTCACAGGAGCATTCTCGCGTCTACAGCAACGGCATCATCTTCATAAGCAAAGATTGGATTAATGTCAAGCTCCTTAACTTCCGGAAGCTCGAGTGCAAGCTCTCCAACCTTTGTTATTATTTCTGCCAGAGCCTCGATGTTGGTTGGTTTCTCTCCCCTCGCACCTGCTAGGATTGGATAAGCTTTAATCTCCTTTATCATATCGAGGGCTTCCTGCTTTGAGATTGGAGCAACCCTGAAGCTGACGTCCTTGAGTATCTCGACGAAGATTCCACCAAGACCGAACATGATTGCTGGACCGAACTGTGGATCCCTTATCATACCGACGATAACTTCCTTTCCAAGTGGGAGCATCTTATAGACAATAACGCCCCACAAATCTGCATCTGGTTTGTAATTCTTGGCATTCTCCATAATCCTCTTAAAAGCCTCTCTTGCTTCTTCATCGTTCTTTATATTGACCTTAACACCACCGGCATCACTCTTGTGGATGATCTGTGGTGAAACTATCTTCATGACAACAGGATATCCTATTTCCCTAGCAAACTTAACTGCCTCTTCCTCGTTAGTAGCAACCTTAAAATCAGGTGTTGGGATACCATAGAGCTTCAAAATTTCCTTAGCCTCTGGCTCGACTAATGCCCTGCCCTCTGCCTTTGCCTTTTCGATGATTTGTCTTGCCTTTTCAATCCTTTCCATTTCTACCACCTCTAAGTTATTGGGATGCAATCTCAAGTATGTTTACAATGTTAAAAGTCTTTCCTTTTTGCATCCGATACTGTCGGGATAACAGAAGTTGTTCCACCGCAGTGTATTGATGTACGGATTAGAGCATCAAAAGTCTAAATTATCTCCCGCTAACTCCTGCCATAACATCCTGTTCATAACTTATGAGTGTTTTCTCTTTCAAGCCGCCAAATTGACAAAATGCCAAAAGATATTTAAAAGTTTTTGATATAGCTTCTAATGGTGGTCGAATGGACGGAAAAATCATCCATGATCCCCTTCATGGAAGCATGAAAATCAAGGGTCTAATACTCGAACTGGTTAAAACACCCGAATTTCAAAGGCTCAGGGGGATAAAACAGCTTGGTCTGGCGTACCTCGTCTTTCCAGGAGCAAATCACACACGTTTTGAGCATTCTCTGGGGACATATTATGTCTCCAAAAGATTGGGCGAAGAAGTCGAGCTTGATGAATATGAGAGAACGCTCCTTCAGGTGGGGGCACTTCTCCACGACATAGGCCATGGTCCCTTCTCTCACACCTTCGAACAGATATACAAGCATTATGTGAAAGAATACGACCACATGCACTTGGGGCAGAACCTCATACTGGGGAAAGTGGATATAATAGAGGGTGAAGTGGAAGACAGAAGGCTAATTCCGGAGATTCTCGATGAATATGGCATTGAACCCAAAGAAGTCGCGGATTTGGTTCTAGGGCACTATCATAAAAGATACCTCGGTCAGGCTATTCATGGGGATGTTGATGTTGATCAGCTTGACTATCTCATGAGGGATGCTCATTATACGGGAGTTGCCCATGGGATAGTGGATTTTGAGAGAATTTTAAAGACGCTTAAGATACATGAAGACGAACTCCTGGTTGATGAAAAGGGAGTCGAAGCGGTTGAGGGAATGATGGTGGCACGTTCCCTCATGTATTCGAGAGTCTATTTCCACCACACCGTTAAAATAGCCGAGGGGATGTTAACGAGGGCACTGGAGTTCGCCCTAGAGGAGGATCATCTCTGGGATTTCTGGAGGATGAACGACTGTCGTGTCCTTGTTGAGCTCGAGGACTTAGAAGGGTATCCAAGCGAGATAGTTAAACGCATCAAATACAGAGACCTCTTTAAAGGTGCTGTTCTTGCGAGTGCAGATGAGCTGAGTACCGAAGAGAAAAGGGAGTTCCTAAATGCCTACAGGAATATTAAGAAGAGGCAGGATATAGAGAGGAGGCTTGCCGATGCCGTTGGTGCAAGGGAAGGAGAAGTTATAATAGAGTTCTCGATAGCTGATTTAATGCTGAGCGAGCCGAGATTGAAGTCCACGGAGATAGGAGTATTGCTTCATGACGGTAACATTCAACCTTTGACAAAGGTTACACCTCTTGCAAACGCTTTAAAGAGAAGACAAACGCCAAGATGGGCAGTTTTAATAGCATCGCCCTCAAAGTATGTTGAGAAGATCAGAAGGATATGGAAAAAGGTTATCTTCGGTTGAAGACCTTCTTTTTTATCTCCTTTTTGAGGTCCTCAATCATCTCAATGAGCTCATCTGCATCTTTTATCTCTCCGAGGGTTTCTTTTGGGATTAGAGGCACCTCTCCAATGACCTCAGTTTTCGTCTTCTCTATGATAAAAACTCCATCACTCTGAATTACCTTGCTCACTTCATTGACCATCTGAGCTCTTTTTATCGTGGTGGCGGTTTTTTTGGAGTCTATCCCCGTCAGAATCTTCAGCTCCTCTTCTTTCGAAACCGCATTAAATGGAGCCTTCTTAATTTTTATAACCCCCATCCCTAGAGCCCTCAAACGCTCAAAAATTTCCCTCTCAAGCGGATTCTCCGGTTTCACGTCGAGTTTAGCCTCAACTTTGGCTGAGAGAATGTTTATTGGCTTCGCTATTGGCTCATCAAATATCTCTTCCAGGCGAAGGGCAACATCGAGACTCATTGCTTGCTCTCCCATCTCATAGTTTTGCAGGCTCTTCCTAGAAACCCCTATCATGCGTGCAAGTTCGCCGAGACTGTATCCCATCCTCTCTCTCAGATCCTTCAGGAGGTTCCCATCGACATTTACATAAAATCCTCCCCTCTCAGCAAAAATTGCGGGAAGCTCGTTCTCCACGAGAACATCATAGAGTGTCTGAGGGTTAAGAGAGTATATCCCAAAACGCTCGTAAATCACCCCCTCCTCGAGTTCACTGTTTTTGCTCCTAACACCAACGATCAAAGGAGTTGCCTGGAAGAATTTCGAGAGTCTCTTTAAATCCTCGGCTTGTTCTTTGCTTAAGGTATCTATATTCTGGAGGATTTTAATGAAGAGAAGCAAAAAGAGCCTACTGCCCACTAAATCAAAGCACGAACCCTTAAACTTCATGCGGGCGGTTTTAAATCCGGTTCCGTGAAGTATGCTCTCAACGATTCGGATCAATCTCGCTTTATCCATACCCATCATTTATAAATAATTCTAGAGAATTTAAAAATTTCCCTCCGCTAAACGATAGTGTTGGGATAAGAGAAATGCTTATGATAATGCTCGTGAAAGAAACTAGAACTACCTATTATCAAACAAGTCACAATTATCCTAACAGTATCCGCTAAGCTTATTACTTCAAACCTCCAAGTTAAATCGTGGTAATCATGCGTAGAGTGGTGATATTAAGTGGGGATACAATTTCTCTGGGTTTGCTCATGAAGGAGGATATCCCAAAGCTTTGGGAGTGGTTTAATGATAGAGATGTTAGAAGATTTCTAGTAAATCCTGGAGCAATATTCTATCTGGAGGATGAGTTTGAATGGTATGAAGAACTCAGAAGAAGCAAAGATAAAAATGTTGTCTTTGAAATCTTAAATGCTGCTACATCAGAGCTCATGGGAGTTATAGGACTCCATAGAATAAATTATAGAGATGGGAATGCAGAACTGGGATATTTCTTAGGGAAGACTTACTGGAGAAAAGGCTACACTAGTGAGGCTGTTGGCCTGATGCTTGAATACGCCTTCGAGCAGCTAAACCTTAGAAAGGTCTACGCCAGAGTTTATGAGCCAAATGTCGGTTCTCAAAAAGTTCTTGAGAAAAATGGCTTTAAACTCGTTGGAAAACTTAGAAAACACGTCTACATCCCCCAGTTCGGATATGTTGATGAGCTCTACTATGACATATTGAAGGAAGAGTGGAGGGGATAACCTTTTAACCTATGTCTCTCTTCTACGCCTTGATGATGATTCATATAGGCATTGATGACACAGACTCACCCAATGGAATGTGCACCACGTACCTGGGCGCTCTCCTTTACAGGGAAATTTCAAGGTTAGCGGAGCCTTTGGATCTTCCAAAACTTATTCGTCTGAATCCCAATATTCCCTACAAAACGAGAGGAAACGGGGCTGTTTCAATGACCTTCAATGCGAGGGAAGAAGACATCCCAAAGATAAAAGAACTTGTCTTAAATATGGTGGAATCACTTTCGGATTTTTCTCATAAGAACACAAACCCCGGTGTTGCCTTTCTTGAGGGAGAGATTCCAAAGGAGCTCACAGAATTCACTTACAAAGCCATAAGGGAGCATGTTGGCATTGAGGAAGCCGAGCATATTGGAGAGAAGGTTGGAGCCGAAATTCACAAGTTCAAGCTTGGTCGTGGCATAATTGGCGCTCTTGCCTCCATAGGACATCCACTAAAAGAGTTTACATATGAACTTCTAGCATACAGAGAACCTGAAAAATGGGGAACTGTCCGAAAAGTGGACATGGAGAGTGTTTTTAGAATGGACTCTCTCTTCTATCCCTTTACCCATGACAACATAGACCCATTCAAGGGGAGTGTTCTCATAACACCTCATGGCAAGGATCCCGTTCTGGTAGGCATTAGGGGAATCGATAGAAACAGGGTTATCTTGGCATTTGAGAGCGTGACATTCAATGAGCCCGTGGCTTTTTATCAGCTCTACAAGACCAATCAAAACACGGATGAACATCTCACTTTCAAGCGAATTGGAGAGCTTAAGCTCTACGATAGCGCAATTGTTAGAGGCATGATTTCTAAGGCATACTGGGAAAAGGGAAGACATGTTTTCTTCGAACTTGAAGACGGGACGGGAAGGATAAGAGTAGCCGCCTTTGAACCAACCAAGGGCTTTAGAAGGTACGTGAGGAAGCTCATTAAAGGCGATGAAATAATCGCTGCAGGAGGAATTAAAGAGCATGATGGAGTTTTAACACTTAACCTCGAGAAATTTTACCCCCTAACGCTTGCACCGAAGATTAAATACCAAAAGCCGAAATGTCCAAAATGCGGCGGTACCATGAAGAGCAAGGGAGATTATTTAAAATGCAAACGCTGCGGCTATAGGATGCCCAAGAAGCTTATCCCTATCGAAGTGCCGAGAGATTTAGAGAAAAAGATATACGAAGTTCCTCCCGATGCAAGGAAGCACCTATCAAGGCCACTGGTATTGCCTTTGGGAGAAGAGAAGATTCTGGATGTCTTCAACCTCTGAAAGAGCTTTCTTTTATAGGGACACTGCTGGATAATTAAACTAACACCAATGACGTGCTTGGCAACGGTATAGTTCTAGTCTCTTTTACGAGATCTTTTAATATGAAGCGAACTCCTTTTATACTCTCCCTCCCACTCTCTACAGGTGAGAAAATGGGGAATATAAAAAAGACGCTTTCGCTCTTTGCAATAATTCTTATGGTGGCATCCACCCTTGGATATGCCGGCTTTTCTTACTTTGCATCTTCAAAGGGACATAGCTACAGGGGAAAGCTCGAGCTCAAGCCACGTTCTGCCACATATTACGAGCTCCTGAGTGATTCGAACCTGAAAGGGACAATCTCAAGCTCCTCTCCAATAATCGTTTACATTTTGGATGATGAGGGTTTGGAGAAGCTCAAAACTGGAGAGTCCGGAACTCCATACAAATTTTGGAAAGGCCAGAGCATAGAGATAAATGAGAAAATCCCCAAGGGAAATTATTATCTGGTAATTATAAACACGGGCTATGCGGATGCTGAAGTTATGATATCACTCGAGAACAAAAGGTAGCCTTTATAAGCTCTTAAGTCCTTTTACCTCTGGTGGGGTCATGGAAGAGTTCATCAAGCGCGTGGACTTCAGTGATATGGAGAGAAAAGCCGCTATTAGAGAGAGTATAGAAAAGATAAACAGCAAAATCAGCAGCCTCCAAGTGGAAATTCAAAAAATCGAGGTCGTTAACCCCTGCCTTGTAATTCTTTCGATCACTTCTATCCTGATGGTCTTTACCCTTCACGATTCTAGGTCTCTCTGGTGGACATTTTTACCTTTTTTGGCTTCTCTATCCTTCAATCCCAGAGATGACCCTTATTTGAGCATGTATTCATGGAGTGCTCTCAGATCCCTCAGCTCTTTGATAATTCTAGCCGATTTGGTGGTGCTCTTCAACTTCCTTCAGTTCTCTACTAAAGCCATTGATCTCTTTATGTGGACTCTCTTTCTCCTTGTGCATGCTGGAGCGTTCATCCTCTCACTCAAAGCCTCCGATAGTGTTGAAATTCAAAGAAAACTTGGAAGAAGAACACACTTCATAATAACTCTTGCTTCGTTCATTCCAAGTCTCATTGCCATCCGCTTTAGGGTGAGCTACTATCCTCTCATAATCGGGATCGCTTACTCCATCCTTTACTTCCTCCTTCTGGAGCATCAGAGCAGAATTACGACCAAAGAAGAGCTTTTGAATGCTGTGGAAAGTCTTATAAATGCCAGAGAAAGAGGGGTTATGGATAATTTTGAGCCACGTTTCTTAGGCTTTACGGAAGTTAGGGTTTTGGGCATTTTTACCATCCTGGTTCCTAGGTAAAAGGCTTTGTTTAACCAAGCTTTTTTATTTGCATTTCCTATTTATTATAGGTGGTGATATGGGATTCTTAAAGGTTGTTCATCTGGAGGAAGCTCTTAATGTAATTGCTTCATTTAACTTGGAACCTCAAATAGAAGAGGTAGCACTTGAGAATGCCCTAGGAAGGATTCTAGCGGAAGATGTGGAAGCACCTATAGATGTTCCTCCCTTTGACAGGGCAACGGTTGATGGATATGCTTTAAAGAGCGATGACACATGGGGGGCAAATGAGAGTGAACCGGTTCGTTTAAAGCTTGTAGGACAGATAAATGCGGGGGACATCCCAAGTTTCAAGCTCAAGAAGGGAGAAGCAGTGGGGATCTCAACTGGAGCTCCATTGCCGGAAGGAGCCGATGCCGTTGCAATGCTTGAGGAAGTCGATGTTGAGGGAGACGAGGTTCTTATTTACAAGCCATACTATCCTCAAGCTGGGGTTATGAAGGCTGGGAGCGATATCCCAAAGGGCAAAAAAGTTCTGGAGGCTCCAAAAAAGCTCACATTCAAGGATACCGCCCTCCTATCGGCGCTGGGCTTTCAAAGGGTTAAAGTTTTCAGGAAGCCGAAAGTGGCAATTGTAAGCACAGGAAACGAGGTTATTCTCCCCGGAGAAGCCTTGGATAAAGGGAAGATTTATGATATAAATGGGAGAGCCATAAGCGATGCCATAAGGGAAATTGGGGGAGAGGCCTTCTTTTTGGGGATAGCGAGGGATGATGAGGAGAGCCTCAGAGAAAAAATCTTTGAAGGGCTCAAATGTGATATGATAATACTATCCGGAGGGGCTTCCGCAGGTGTCAGGGATTTAACGAGCTCCATAATAGAGGAGCATGGAGAAGTCTACGTGCATGGCATAGCAATACAACCGGGAAAGCCTACTATAATAGGACAGATAGATGGAAAGCCCGTATTCGGACTCCCCGGATATCCCACTTCATGCCTCACTAATTTCACCCTCCTGATAGCCCCACTCTTAAGAAGGTTGCTGGGACTGAAGGAGGAGCCCAATAAGGTGAAGAAAAAACTTGCACATAAAATTTTCTCGGTTAAAGGAAGACGTCAGTTCCTTCCTGTGAGGGTTGAAGGAGAAAAAGCCATACCAATTTTAAAGGGCAGCGGTGCCGTGACGAGCTTCGTGGATGCCGATGGGTTTATAGAGATTCCCGAGACGGTTGAGATATTGGAGGAAGGAGAAGAGGTGGAGGTCTTCACCTTCTGAGGTGGTGGTATGAGGATAGCTGCAATTACAGACATTCACGGGAAGGTCGGGAAGGCTGAGAAGCTCGTGGAGAGGCTTGAGGAGGAAGATTTTGACCTCCTTCTGATAGCTGGCGATATAACCAATTTTCAGGGGAGAGGAAAAGCCTCTGAGATACTTGACATCTTAGAGAGAGTGGGAAAACCCATGTTCTCAATAATGGGGAACTGTGATGGTAGGGATGTTCTGGATCTGCTGGAGGAGAAGGGGATATCCCTTCATGATAAGAGGGTGGAGTTCGGTGGAATGGGGTTTGTTGGATTTGGAGGGTCAAACAAGACGCCCTTCTCCACAATATGGGAGTTCGATGATAGAGAGCTTCTGAAGAGCCTGATGAGAAACTACAGGGAAGGTGATGTGCTCTTAGTTCACACCCCTCCCTATGGAACGAAGGTGGATAGAATATATACCGGGAGGCACGTTGGGAGCAAAGGTCTCCGGAGGTTTATAGAGGAGAAGCAACCGCCCCTGGTTATATGTGGGCACATACATGAGGCGAGGGGGGTGGATGAGATAGGAAGAACACTCGTGGTGAATCCCGGTCCTCTCTTTAGGAGTTATTATGCCATGATTTACCTAGATGAAGCTGGAGAGATCGAGATAAGCCTTGAAAGGGTGTGAGAGGGCTTCCATGAGCAGCTCATATGAGGATGGACCCCGGGAAGAACGCCCAAAAGCTTAGAGAAGCATACAAAAAGGTAAATCGGGGCAGGGGGAGAGTGCTCTATTCTCTGATTTCCTCCACATCCCCATTCCCCGGGGGTAGAATGGCCATCAAGTCCTCTTCGCTCACCTTGTAGCCCCACTTCTCCAGAATATGTTTGAGCTTCTTCACAAGCTCGCTCTTCTTCAGGCGGCCGGGCCTTATCACAATATAGCGGTTCGTGTGGGCTTTTACGGCATCAACGGGCCCGCACATCGGCAATTCCTCATCTTCATATTTCACTATCCCAACGGCGAGCTTTAGGGGAAGTCCGTGCATCCAATTTCTCTTGCCGTATACCATAAAGGCTCCTTTACCCAAATACTCGCCGCTCGGCGCTTGCTTTGTTACTTGGCTCGGGTCTGCATAATAGGCATCTTCGCTGAACACTCCCCTCGACCATGCCTTTGACATTGAAACAGCAAACTGGCAGGCCTCAAAAAGCGTTTTTTCGCTCGCTTTCTTCCCTTCTTTAATAACCACATGGGGAGCACCGTAAACGTCGGCGTGACAGTACCAGTCGTTTTCGCTCATGTATTTTTTAACCACCATCTCGTTGGTCGTGGCATCTTTTCCACCTATCACCAAAAAGCCTTCGCTGCTTATGAACCAGCGAAACTTCTCGAACCACTTCTTCTTTCTCCTTTCGAGCTTCTTGACGTTTATCTCCTTCTTAAGCTCCTCCTCTATGAGCTTCTCGACCTCCTGAACCTTCTTGAGCGTCTTCTTGTATGCCTCTTTGGCACCTTCAAGCTTGTGCTTTGCTTTTTTAGCCTTTTCGTAGTAGAGCTCCGCATTTTCCCCTATGCTCCTGTCGAGATAGAGCGTGATTTTTTGACCATTGAGCTCTATAGTTACGGCCTTGTCCTTTGGGTTGGTGGACTTCACCATCTGGGCCACTTTGTTGCCCGCCTTCTTTCCCTCTTCTATTCTGCGCTTAAACTCATCCCAGCCGAGCTTTTCAACGGCTTTTTTAAACTCGTCCAGAAGGCGCTCAACGAGCATGAAGTTTGCATATATTAAGTCCCCAAGGGCTTGGTTTTTCTCAGCCTGTGCCTCAAAGCCCTTCATCATCTCCTCCTGGCGCTTGAGCGTGTGCAGAAGGGAGCGCTTCTTGTCCTCAAGCCTCTTTGTGAGCTCTTTCTTTGCCTCATCAACGGTGATTTTTCCAAAGTATTCATCCAGTGCCTCGCTGAACGTCTCAAAGTACTTCTTTTCCAGGCTTTCATACTGCTTCAGCTCGATTGGGATGACATCAAAGAGCTCACCATCTTTGTAGACCATCTGGGCTTTTTTGGGGGCGTTGAACACCTCTTTCATCTTCTCAAAGATGAGTTTGAGCTCCTCCTCGCTCAGCTCTTTGGCCGTTCTCGTCTTCTCAATTCCAGCCCTGAGGAGAATCTCTTCTGCAAAGAAGCCACCCATGTTGAACTTTCTGGCGAGGGCCCTTACTACCTCCACCTCTTCTTCGAGGAGCAGCTCCTTAAAGCGCTCCCACTCCACATCCACGGGACTCTCCCTCGCCGGAGGAAGCTTGTACTCGTGTCCGGGCTTTATAGCTCTATCCTTGAACTCCTCATACCTCAAAGCTCCCAAAATTTTGCTCTCACCATCAATTAAAACAACGTTTCCCCTCTTAAAGAGCTCCGCTATGAGTGTGTACTCACCAACCTTGAGCTTAACAATCCTATCGAAGTCGTACTGCTCTATTCCATCTAAGAAGCGGCCGCTCAGGTGCTTTCTTAAAAGCATCGCGAACGATGAAGGGGAAGGGCTCTCCTTGATGTATGTCGTTAGATGAACCCTCTTGCCGGCTTGAATGAGCAAATCTTTTCTCCCCTTGCCTGCCTTGTGGAGTTTAACCCTTAAAATGTTTCCATCGTGATAGATCTTATCAATCCTCGCACCTACGAGCGACTGCAGCTCTTCCACGATGTATTTTATGTCAACGCTACTCATCTCGGTCTTCATTTATCTCACCCAACAGGAACTTCCATAAAGGAGTATATTTTATCCTTTTGCCCTCGACCTCTTCAACCCCTTCCGTTCTTTCCGTTACTATTAACCCTTCTCTCAGGTCAAACTCTCTCAAAGCCTCTAAAAGCGCCGAGATTTCTCTTTTTTTGCTTTTCTCAATGTCCCAGCTTACCTGAATAGCTTCTTTTATCTCCAGGCCATGTTTTACTATGAAATCCACCTCCCCTTTTCCTTTGTAGTAAAACACACTGTCCTTGCCATGGCGTTTTATTAAATGGATAGCCACCAAGTTCTCGGCCAGCCTCCCAAGGTTTTCGCTGAACCTAAGGGCCACGGCATTTATTATCCCTGTATCTATGATGTAAAGCTTTTTTGGATGCCTCCTAACCTCTTTTATTTTGTGTGAAAACGGCGGCACCCTGAATGCGAGATAAACTTCTTCAAGGGCATCCAAAACAGCGTCAACAAAGTTTGGGGAGACGTTTCTCTTCAGTATGCCTGAGACCTCGTTTTTAAGTCTCGTGGCGCTCGTCAGTGATGCGAACCTGTTTACTGCAAGCTCGGCTATGAGCTTCACAGCATTTGCGTCTCTAAAGCCTCCCCTGTAGGCGACGTCTCTTAAGACAATGCCCTCAAAAAGTTCTTTTATTATTTCCCGCTTTAATAGCTCATCTCTGCTGAGGACAACTTGAGGGAATCCTCCGAACTCCAAGTACTCAAGGAGTGCCTTTTCAATTTTGCTTTTTTCCACCATCATAGTGAGATAATCTTCTGTAGTTATCCCTTTGAAAGTCAGGAACTCCTTGAAATCAAGCGGGAACACCTCAACTGTTAGAGTTCTCCCCGTTAGAACTGTCGCAAGTTCTCTTTTAATTATCCGCGAAGTCGAACCGGTGACGAGTATCTTAACCCTCTCCTTTTCCATCGTTGCCCTTACCCACTTCTCCCAATTGGGTACGTTTTGAACCTCGTCCAGCACTATTACTGCGGAGTCCCCTCTGCTTACATACACTTTAAATGCGCGGTATATCTCCTCCAAGAGCTCTGTGCTGAGATATGCGTGAAATTTTGGGTCTTCCAGGTTGACATAAAGGGTATCCCTTGGATCTGTACCATCTTCGATTGCTTTTTTAATGAACTGCTTTGCTATCGTTGTTTTACCGGCGCGTCTGACTCCCACAACTGAAAGAATAAAATCATTTGCATTTTTAAAGTGTTCCAGCTTGCTTAGATATTCCTCCCTATCTATCCCAACATCCCGCTCCCGGTTCCAGAAGTTGTAGGGAGCAAGTGCCTCTATTATTTCTTCTCTCTTTAGCATAAACCCTCACCAAGTGAATATCACATTTAGAGGTTTTATATTTTACGGAATATAAATTATCTGAAATTTCATATTTTATAGAATATAAATTTAGTCGAGATTTATATTCCACAGAATATAAAATGAAAAATGGCTTCACTTCTTCTTGATGAAGTCAAAGAGCGTGGCCTGCTTTGGCTTCTTTTCTTCTTTTGCTGTTTCTTCACTTTTTTCCTCTTCTTTGGGCTTTTCTTCCTCAATTTCCTTTTTGGGCTCTTTCTTTTCTACGGTCTCTTGGGTTTCCTCGACTTCTTTGACTTTTTCTTGCTCTTTTTCCTCAACTTTCTCTGCTTTTACTTCTTTTTTACTCTCTACCTCCTCTCCCGGCTCGGTTTTTTTGAGCTCTTTGTGTATTGTCATCATCTTGCCCTTTATGCTCTTAGCTTTTTCCGCATCTCCAGTTAAAAACTCGATTTCCTTATCTCCGAGCTCAAGGAATACCGCCAGATGTGCGGCTTTTTCAGGATTGTACATGAAAATCCCTTTGAAGATCGCCATGGTCTCTATCGCCTCGAGTTTGCTCATGTGCATCCCTTTCATTATCTTCTTAAGAATTGAGTCCCGTATTCCACGCTCTTCTTTGGAATCACGGAGCATCTTGAGGGTCTTTGGGGGATAAAACCTCAAGAAACCCTTTTTCTTGGTTCCAGCAACTGCTACACCTGCGGTCATCATATCGAGGGCATATTTCCATAGTCCATAGGCTCCCGTGGTATTTGCTCTCCCGAAGTATATATCGGCCCTGCTTATGGCTTCATAAGCTTGAGCTATCTCTTGGGGATTTGTGTAAACATAAGGAATGTTCTCATCAATCCATAAGAGAAGTTCATCCGGGGTTTTATCCACATTCCATGTTGCAGCACGTGCTTTTTTTGTGCTATCCGTTGCAAATATGCTTCCCAAAGCTTGAAAGACGCTCTTTTCCACATCCCTATATGCAAGCAGTGCCTCTGCATCTCCCGGGCTGAAAGCCACGGTCTCCAAGTCATTTATAGCCGCCCTTAAATCCCCATTTGCCCTTTGTGCTATCATCTTGATAATTTGAGGGGGCACCTCCAGATTTTCGGCTCTAACAATTTTCCATAAAGCGCTCATTATATCCCTTTGGGTGAGCTTTTTGTACTCTATGAGCTCAGCTTTGTTCCTCAAAGCCTGAGGAACCTGCCAGTATCTATTTGCCGCCATTATTATTGGATTTCTTGCTTTTGAAATTAGTTTTGCAAGCTCCGTTGCACCGCTTGGCTCTATATTATCCACCTCATCCAGAAAAATGAGCTTTCTCCTCCTTCCAAATACGTCCATGGTATAGGCAGCTTGGATATATCTGCTCACCTTTTCGTAGGTTCTCTCATCACTTGCATTGAGCTCTATAACTTCAAAGTGATATTCATTTGCAAGGGCATATGCCGTAGCTGTTTTCCCAATTCCAGGGGGACCATATAAAAGGAGGGCTTTTTTCTTTGGTCTACCCTCTATCCATTCTTCCATCCATGATCTAACTTTTGGTAGAGCTTTTTCCTGATTAATCAAATCCCTTAAACGTCTTGGACGGTACTTCTCTATCCATGGTAGCATTTCGCTCACCTAATTATTTCCCGAGGATTGTAAACTGGGCTAGAAGCGCCTCGAGCTGGATCATCTCATGTGCTCCTTCAACAAGCCTGAAGTTGTACTCCCCAATTTTATCCGCGAGCTTGACCTTCTTGGGCTCGCTTATCGGCAGGTTAAACACCTCTTTATGCATCTGGATTATAACATCCTCACCACTCAAACCCTGCTTGAGGAGAATCTCCCTGAGCTTGTCCCTCGCCTTGAGGAAGTTACCCTCCAAAGCATGCACCATCATTTCCCTGACATCCTCTGGTCTGGCTCTGCTCGCGACCGTAAAGACATTTTCATCCGTGATGATGATATCTAAGGCAGCGGCGGCTTGTAGGACATTTATTGCCCTCCTCATATCCCCTTCGGCAACATATAAGAGCGCTTGGAGACCTTCCTCAGTAAGTTCAAGCCCTTCGTTCTCAGCTATCTGCATAAGGCGCTTCGCGACATCCTCATCCCTTAGAGGTCTGAATCTAAATATAGCACATCTGCTCTGTATCGGCTCGATGATCTTTGACGAATAATTGCAGCTTAAGATAAAGCGAACGTTGTTCGAGAACATCTCCATTGTTCTTCTTAAGGCCTGCTGGGCGTCCTGGGTTAGGGCATCACTCTCATCGAGAAAAATTATTTTAAAGCCTGCTCCTCCAATTGGCTTGGTACGAGCAAACTCTTTTACCTTCTCCCGGATGACGTTTATACCACGTTCATCCGATGCATTAAGTTCAAGGAAATTCTGCCTCCAGTGCTCTCCATAGAGCTCCTTCGAAAGGGCAAGAGCGGCAGTCGTCTTCCCAACACCCGGAGGCCCAGCAAATAAAAGATGGGGCATGGAACCGGTTTTAACATAATGCTGGAGTCTCCTAACTATATGGTTCTGACCTACTATATCTCTAAGCTTTCCAGGTCTGTACTTCTCAACCCACGGTTTTTCAAGGATTTTAACCTCTTTAACTTCACTCATGAACATCACCCTTATCTAATACATTTAACATGCTTTTCATGTATAATAATCTTGCGTGACAATCCTCCGGCAATTACCGAATTCTTTTTATGTTTTCGGGACGTAGAATATCATTGGTGGTTCTATGAACGTGTTGATCTTCGGTCCTCCCGGAAGCGGGAAAACCACGCATTCCAAAAGAATGCTCGAAAAATACGGGCTCTTTTATATCTCCTCAGGGGATATAATCCGGAATGAAATAGCAAATCAAACCGAGCTCGGCAAAGAGATGAATAAGTTCCTGTCCAAGGGCGATTTAATACCAGACAGTGTTGTAAATGTGCTCGTTTTGGGCAAACTCAGAAGAGTTAGGAATGATTTTATTATGGATGGCTATCCAAGAAGTGCAGAACAGGTTCTAGCACTGGAGAATTACCTCTACGACCATGGAATCAAACTCGATCTGGCGTTGGATATATTCATCCCAAAAAATGTCAGCATAGAGAGAATAAGCGGGAGGAGAATATGTTCAAAATGCGGTGCGGTGTATCACGTGAAGTACAATCCTCCAAAAACTCCGGGAAGGTGCGATATCTGCGGTGCGGAGCTTATTCAAAGGGAGGATGACAAGCCCCAGATAGTCGCAAAGAGGTATGACATCTACAGTAAAAACATGAGCCCAATAATAAAGTTTTACAGAAAACAGGGAATTTACGTCAAGATAAAGGGAGATGGAGGGGTTGACGATGTCTGGGAAAGGATTAGACCCTTAACGGACTTTATACACAACAGGGAGGAGAAGAGAAAGGAGCATGAACTCTAACATTTGAGGTGTATAAAGTGCTCGGAAGCGAGATGCTCGGAAGCGAGATTTATTTAAAGGGGCGCTTTTGGGAGGTGGATTTCGCAAGGGGTATTGGGATTACCATGATGGTTGTGTCAAACTTTGTCACAGACCTTCAGTATTTTCTGGGCTATGGTGAACATCCATTCTTTTGGCATGTCTTTCCCTATACAACCGCTTCAATCTTTGTTTTTATCTCGGGGCTCTCTTTCTGGATAAGCTACTCAAGAAGTGTCAAAAAGAATTCCCGACCCTATAAAAAGTATTTTTTGAGATTTGGAAAGTTGTTCGGGCTGGGCTTGCTGATAACCCTAACCACGTATGTTCTCCTAAGAGATGGGACGATATACTTTGGAGTTCTGCACTTCCTTGGAGTGGCGAGCATTCTGGCGATCCCATTCTACCGCTTTGGAGTGAGAAATGGCATCTTTGGAGTGCTTTTTATTCTTGGAGCTTCGCTGATCTCGGGAATTCATGTGAATTCACTCATTCTCCTGCCGTTCGGGATAACACCTCAAAATTTCTTCACTCTGGATTACTTTCCCATCTTTCCGTGGTTTGGGGTGTATCTCCTTGGTCTAGCCCTTGGGGCCTTTGTATATCCTCGGGGGGAGAGAAGATTTGAGATGAACTTTCCAAAGATTATTCCAATCGAGTTTATATGCTTCGCCGGGAGAAACACTCTGAAGATTTACATCCTCCACCAGCCAATTCTGGTTGGGCTTTTATTCCTCATATATGAGGGCCTTCCGAATCTTGCGCTTCCTTTCTTATAAAACGCTTTTTTGTAAAAAAAGAAAATCAAAGTGCATCCTCAACGGTAGCACTTTTATACATTCCCCCCTTTTCAAAGCCTCCTTTGAAGACCTCCTTTATCCCAAAGGATATTAGGAACAGGAGGAAAAATACTGCCGCTGAGCTGCTGAAGAGGACT
>NZ_JBMXHE010000055.1:0-4225 GCF_053987695.1 Palaeococcus sp. (in: euryarchaeotes) | reverse complement strand
TATGAGAATCAAAATTTCTCAACATTTATAAAGGATTGAGAACTAATATTTCTCAGGTGGTCATATGAAGCTGGGCGACATCTCATACATGAACCCATGGTGGGAGGGTAAAGAGGACTACCATGTGAGGCGCTGGAAGGAACAGAAAATCCGCTGGATGCCGGAATGGGTAAAAAAGCTCTCTCTTGAACCGTTCTCACTGAACTTCGTGCTCGGCCCGAGACAGGTTGGAAAAACTACGGGAATAAAACTCCTCATTCATGAGCTCCTGAAGGAGAAAGAACCCGAATCCGTGCTCTACATAAACGCGGAGATACTCCCCGACTATCACGAGCTCTCAAAGGTGTTGAGAGAATTTGAGCGGCTGAAAGAGAAGGCGGGCATAAAAACAGGATACATCTTTCTGGATGAAGCATCCTCGCTTGAAGGTTGGTGGAGAGGTGTTAAACCCCTTGTGGATGCGGGAGTTTTGGAGAGGGACATTGTCACGATTACCGGTTCAAGCTCTTTAAAGGTTAAACGGGACATTGAACTCTTTCCCGGGAGAAAGGGAAATGGAAAGACGCTTGAAATCATGCCGCTCTCGTTTTCTGAGTATGCTAGGGTGATGGGTCTCAGAAATCCGGAATTACACAGGGAAAGAACCATTGAGCTCTTCGAGGAATACCTCAAAACTGGAGGCTTTCCAGCATCAATAAACGGTCTCCCAATGGATGATCTCCTCGGAGCATACATTGGCGAGTTCGTTCGCTTTGGAAAGAGTCTTGAGATAGCAAGGGAAACGTTCTCCGCCATCATCCGAAGCGCCCCCTCCGCCACGAGCTTTCGAGCGCTAGCGGCTATGACATCGGGCTACTCTTACAAGGTGATCCAAAACTATATCGAGTTCTTCGGGGAGCTCTACCTTCTCAACATTGCGCACCTTAAACAGGGCAACCAGATACTCTACAGGAGGGAAAAGAAGTTCTTTTTCAGAGATCCACTCCTTGCGAGACTTTTCTCACTATGGAGCGGGGCGGAGCTGAGGGAAGACGCACTCTATGAGTGGATAGTGCAGGAGCATTTATACCGGAGATTTGGCGAGGTTTACTACTACCGCAACGGCTATGAGGTGGATGCCATAGCGGGTGGAATGAGAATAGAGATCAAAGCTGGAAAGGCTCACAGGAGGTATCCAAAGAACGTTAAGGTGCTGGAAAAAGACGAAGTTCCGTTTTTCCTTCTCACACTCCATGAGAAATAAAATAACGGGCTTTGACACCTTTTTCAAATTTTCTCACATTTATCCCTTAATTTTAAGTTTCCAGTGCATTCTTAATTTCTTCCTTAAACGTCTCTCTTTCTATGGGGAGCGATTTTATTGGAATGCCGTTCACCAACATCCAGTTCCGTTCCCTGGACACAAACTCTTCTGGATGTTCCCATCCATTCAACATTCTTATCTCCAGTTCCGGAGCAATTTCTTTCACTATTTCTTTACTCCTATGTGCCCAAAGATAAGTGAAGGGGCATGCAGGCTCGTAAAATATTAAGACTTTGCCGATATCCTCGTTGCTCCTCTTATATTCCTCTCCACCCTTCCAAAAGCCAGAATAGGGTTCTTTAAGCTCCCTCCCGCTGAAAGAGTAGTAAAGGTCTTCTTTAGTTATCTCTTTGAAGCCTAACCTCTTAAAGAACTCTGCCTGTGACAAAAACTCTCCCGTATCAAATACATGAGTGAGCAAAAATTCATATTTCCCTCTTGCCTTTTCAATGAGTTTCTCGACCATAGTCATTGCTATTCCCTTTCTTTGGGCTTCTAAAAGAGGATTGTATATGCAGTTGATGACTAAAACGTTTTCTCGCTTCAGACTTGTCGGGTCTGCTTTTTCAGGGTAGGTTAATAGCTGAGCGGCGGGCTTTCCATTGAAATATCCAACAAAGCCCACATCCCCATACGTTCTCAGCATCTCGAGAAGCCAAACCCTCTTGATCTCGACGCCTTTCTTGTACGCCTCACTGATGGTAGGAGGATTACACACTGAAATCATGTCCTCTATATTAGTTTCATCAACTTCTCTAATCTCAACCCTCATCCTCATACCTCCAGTAAAGTATGGTCACAACAAGCCAGCCAAATAAGAAGTTCGATAAAAGGACCTCCACAAAGTGCGCTCTTCTTATGACTTTTACCGTGAACTACCACCGCTATCGGTGAGAAAACCGCTGCGACAATAAATCCTTCTACAAAAAGCTTTGGAACTATCATGTAACCCAGCACCAGTGTATTAAGAAATGCAACTAAGAACCAGTATATTAAGTTCCCATCCTCTGACGATGCTCTTATCCCCGGAATGGGAAGCCAGAATAGAAAGGCTAAAATCAGGGTTAAAAATATCAACTTTGTCCAAGTATTTTTCAGTTTCATCCATACCCCTCTTCTCATGAATGAATTTATGAAATTAAAAAATGAAAGTTTGATATAATTCCACTCCTGTTTTTCTCTGATCTTCTGTCTTATATGGATTGTGCTCATGGATTGGAGGTGGAGAGGCAATGAAGTTTAAATACCAGTTCCCTCAACAATGTTGGTGGTGATATAATGAAGCCTGTAATTGGAATTACAACATCCTATCTATGGAAGAAAAAAGCTCTGTTCTTAAAGGAAGCCTATGTTAAAAGCGTCCAAAAAGCTGGGGGAGTTCCGGTTCTCCTAACGCCCTTTATGAATGTCGAAGATGCCCTTAAAATCGTAGATGGGATTTTATTTGCAGGTGGTGGTGATATTCACCCCAAACATTATAAAGAAGATATAAGCCCCAAGATCAGGAGCATTGAACCATACAGAGATCAATTTGAGATTGAACTCTTTAAAAAAGCCCTCGAGATGGGACTTCCAATTCTGGGCATATGCCGCGGTGTTCAGCTCATAAACGTGGCCCTTGGGGGAACCCTCTACCAAGATCTGGAGAGTGAGGTGGTAAACTCTATAAAGCACGACTGGTTTGCCAGAGGCGAGGATCTGCTCCCGAGGGATTATCCAGTTCATAACGTAAAAATAAAGCTCAATACAAAGCTTTTTGAGATTCTAAAACCAACTGTAGAAGTGGAGAGTGCAAGCGATGCTGTGCTTGAGGTAAACAGCTATCATCATCAGGCAATAAAGCGCCTTGGAGAAGGTCTCAAAGCAGTTGCCTATGCTCCAGATGGAGTTATAGAAGCTGTTGAAATGGGTGAAGGATTTGTGGTAGGGGTTCAGTGGCATGCGGAGTGTATGGGGAACATGCGTCCCCTCTTTGAAGCATTCGTTAATGAAGCCATGAGACAAAAACGGGATTAAGGGACGAGGTGCGAGGCATCACAGCTCGGATATGAGTAATACCCCTCACGGCAGGAACCAAAGGTTATCCCTCTCCTTTCTATCTTCTCCCTGGCTTCTTTCAGAATTTGAAATCTAAACTCCCTTGGCAAATAGTGGTAGCCTCCGATTTTATCTCCTTTTTCGTAAAGGGGAGAGAGTTTTTCCATCAGTTCGGGAAATTTCGCTTGCATCCTCCTCCATGAGTCCGGACGGAGCTTTAAGGTGGAAACTGTTATGTGAGAGACGAAGCTCAGAGCGTTAAGTGTTTTTTCAAAATCTCCCCATGTGTAAAAGGGAATTATGGGGTCGATTCGGGCATAAACAGGAATTCCCTCTTTTTTAGCCATTTTCAGTGCTCTTATCCTCTTCAGAGGGTCGGGAGCATTGGGCTCCAGAAGTTTAGCCTTTTTTGAGTCCACCGTGGTCACAGTTATCCCAACGGCACACTTAAGCTCCTTTAAAATGTCCAAATCGCGCTCAAAGAGGCTGGATTTTGTGAGGAGGAGACATCTAATGTTGTAGCGCTTAAAAAGTTCGAGAACCTTCCTCGTAATTTTGAGCTCTCTATCGATTGTGGGATAGGGATCGGATGAGTAGGAGAGAGCTATTATAAAGCGCTTGTCGAGCTTTCTAAGCTCTTTTTCGAGCCCCGACAAAAGCCCCTCTTTCGTCCTAACTTGGAATGCCCTTGGGATGTATGATGTGATGTAGCAGTAAACGCATGCATGATCGCAGCCGGTGTATATGTTTAACGTGTATTTGAAGGGACATGTGCACAGCTTGGACTTCCATGGATCAAAGGGTCGTAAATACATAACTAGAGGTTCCCAAAAGGCATTTAAAAAGATAATGCCAGTTTATGTGGGTGGTAGAATGAGTGATGAA
>NZ_JBMXHE010000054.1:0-19830 GCF_053987695.1 Palaeococcus sp. (in: euryarchaeotes) | reverse complement strand
CAAAGCTTCATCAACGACCTCCATCAAATCCTGATAGTCCCTCTCGCCATAGTGCTCCCTAATGTCGGCGAACTCCTCCCCATAGCCGTCGCTTCCCCTCGGGTTGGAGAAAATCACAACGAAGCCCTTAGCAGTCAAAACATGGAACTCATGCATGAAGGAGTAGCCATAAGCGGTCTTAGGTCCCCCGTGAATCTCAAGGATAGCGGGATACTTCTTCCCTTCTTTGAAGTCAGGGGGTTTCATTATCCAAGCGTCAATTTCCACGCCATCGGAAGCTTTAACTTTAAAGTGCTCGGGTTTTGAGAGCTTATACTCTTTAATCCAGCTGTTGAAGTCGCTAACTTTCCTCTCTTTCCCGTCCCTGAAAACGTAGAGCTCCGTTGGGGTCGTAGCATCTTGAGCTATGAAGACTAAATAGCTGCCAATGCCAAATGTTTCAACGCTCCTATCTCCACCAATAACGCGCTCAATCTTACCTTCGAGGTTTACTCTAAAGAGGTTCGCCCTCGGACCGTCGGTGGCTATGTAGTACACCCAGCCATCCCTGTATATGAGCGGATTCCTCGATTTTCCTCTAACGTCGCAGTTGAGAGAATTGTAAGCACTCCTATCGAGTTCTGCGGTGAGCTTTTTAATTTCCTTCGTCTCGGCGTTAAAGAGGTAGATGTGAGTGTTCGTTGAAATTCCCCTCTCAAGAGTGCTCATTCTTAAAATAAATGTTGTTTCGTCGAGGACTACAAAGTCAGAGATGCGCCATTTGGATTCGGTAAGCTTCTCGATTTTCCTACTCTTTAAGTCCAAAACGAAGAGGTCGCTTATCATGGGCTCCTTTTCCTTGTCCTCTTCAGCTATGAAGTAGATTTTATCTCCACTGGAGCTCCATTTGAGTGTTTGAACATTAAGCTTGCCCTTCGTTAATTTTCGCTTTCTACCACTCTCGAGGTTTACGAGAAAGATGTGGTTCCTTTTTCCGTAAATCCAGCCGATACCATTGAACCAGAAGGGAATCTCTTTGATTAAGTGAACGTCTTCATCTTTCTTCTTCCTTCTTTCAATCTCTACAGGGGCTATTACCGCCAATTGCTTCCCATCAGGAGAAAATTCATAGTCATTAATGCCAAACTTAAACTTCCTTAAAAGCCTCGCTTCTCCACCCGTTGTTGGAATTAGGTAAAGCTCAGCTTCCTTGCTCTCCTCATCACGCTTTGATGTAAAAGCTATTAGCTTTCCGTCGGGAGAGAACTTTGGATTTGAGTCCTTTGGGCCGGCTGTAAAGGGCTTAACCTTTCGCCCATCATAGAGGTAAATCTTTGAAAAATAGTCGTCCTTCCCTTCTGCAACTGTAAAAGCCGTCTTGTTTTTGTAAACGTCCAGCCCTCCAAGGAGTCTAAACTTGCCGAGGTCTTTAATGTCGAGCTTAAGCTTCTTCATGGTACCACCGATTAAAATTGATGTAAAACATATATTAACGTTTCGACATGAATTTAAAAAGTAAACCCGAAAATATAAAGAAGGGGGAAGGGAAGTTGTTATATTGGGAGGAACCATGCGTGAAGTCCCATTTCAAGAGTACCTGGAGTTTATAAAAAAGCATGGCTTGGAGGGAAATGCCCATGATGGATGCACCATCCTATTTTCTTATTTCAGTTTCAAACCGTGAAAACCTTGAACTGTGCTTGAAATATAGAATGGCAGGATTTACCAATAGCATAAACGGATTTTGGACATTTTTGGACATAAAAGAAGGGGATTACATTTCATTTCTTTATGGCGCAAGGGTCAGGAATTTATACAAAGTTGTTAGAAAAGTGGTATATAAAAATGCAGAGAATCTTCCTCCATGGCAGCCTGTAAAGTTCAAGCAGTCAGGAAAAACATACTATTTTCCTTTTCGATTATATCTAAAGCAGGAACGAATTTTAGATGAACCCATGATTCGACCTGAATTTGCCTATGTTGCCGAGAACTTATTATTAAGGGGTGGCTATCGAAAGACTCATTTCCAGGCAGATACCGTGACTTTTTATAATGTATCCAATATGGGAGAATCTTTCAAAGGGGAGCACATGCCATTAGATATCGATGCCGATACATTTATTCCCAAGATAGTATTTAAGAGGGATAAACAGAAAATTCCCGAGAAATATCACTTCCATGAGCTAATACTCCAAGCACTCGTTAGGAAAAAGCTCCAAGATGTACTCGATGGAATTGTAGAATATTTTGGCTTAAATCACAGAGCTGAGGAATTTGAAATACTTGGCGAAAAAGCTCTTCCAGAAGGTTATGTGGATATATTTATTAAGTTAAAACATCCCGTTGGAGAGAATAGATATTTATTGGCTGAGGTTAAGAGAGGAAAAGCACAAAACAAAGATCTGAAACAGCTTAAAATATACCTCTCTGAATTTAAAAATGAAGCTGTGGGGGGCATATTGATAGCCAAAGACTTTCCAAAAAGAAAAAGAAGCGTAGAAAGGAATATTCTCATGATTAAATATTCTTTTGAATCTCTAAATCCCAATGAAGAGTATGCCTATGAAGATTTGCTAGAAAGATTGCAACTGGATGTACTCTCTCCTCGCTAGTTCGTGTTTGTTATGTCCTAGATCTCGAACACCGTAATACCCGCGGGTTGGATCAGCATTTCAATGAGCATCTATCAGATGACTTTTTAAATTCTCCCCACATTTTCTCTTACAGGGGGTGGAGAAGTGCGATTCAGCAAAGATGTGAGAGAGTACGCAAAGGGCGAGGGGGTTAAGGATAATCTCTTAAAGCTCACAGAGAGAGCCCTAAGCGAGGCATTGGAGAGCTTCCACAGAAGGATGATTGTTCTCCAGGGAGAGGGAATGGAAAAAGCAGCATTAGCGGGAATTTTAGGGGGTGCTTCTGCTGGCATTCTCTCCTCAATCGTGGACAAGCTCATAGAGAAAAAACTTAGAGATGAGAGTGAAGATAAAATCGAAGTTCTCTACGCCACGGATGCTTTAGGGCCCGAAACTTTTGGGAGAAAGAGGTATGAGGAATTTAGGAAGCACTTCGATATTTTAGCGGGAGAAAATGTTAACGTCACAGCCGTCCCCTTCAAATACACCAAAGACATTCTTGGAAGGACTTTTGATATGCTCATTCTGGATTTGAGCTACGACTTCTCTCCAAACGATTTAGGAAGGATTATAGAGACCATCAGGGGCGGGGGTTTGATTTTCGTTCTCACAAATCCCTTCAAAAAGTGGAAAAACATGTGGACAGGCTTTCACAAGAGCCTTGTTACCCCCCCATACACAATCGATGATGTGAAAAAGCGCTTTAACAGACGTCTTATTAGAAAGTTCAGAGAGCACGATGGTATATACATAGTGAATGCGGATAACCAGAAAGTCATTAGAAAAGTAAAGGAGAGCAAAGGGCAAAAAGAGCTTATGAATAGGGAGGAAATAGAGCTCCCAGAGAAAATAGAATTCCCCAAGGAACTCTATGAACTCTGTCTAACAAAGGGTCAGGTCGAGGTTCTGAAGGGTATTGAGGAGCTCGCGGAAAGCGATGGAATGATAGTTTTAACGGCGGATAGAGGAAGAGGAAAGAGTGTGAGCGTTGGCATAAGCCTCATAGGTCTAGCCAGCACCATGGGGAAAAAGAAGTTTAGGGCAGTTATCACAGCACCCGAACTCGAAAATGTTCAAAGCCTTTTCCGCTTCGCCAAAAAGAGCCTGGAAAAGCTCGGTTATAAAGTGAAAGTAGTTGAAGAAAAAGGACTAATCAAAGAGCTCTATGCAAGGGGTATAGGCTTGCGCTATTATCCTCCAGTGGAAGGATACAAGAAAAAGGCTGATGTTTACGTTCTCGATGAAGCAGCTGGAATTCACGTGCCTGTTCTCCATAAATATTTGAGCAAACCCAAGGTAATCTACTCATCAACGATTCACGGATATGAGGGTGCCGGAAGAGGATTCTCCGTTAAATTTTTGAAAAAAGCAAGAGATAAGCGCTCTTTCAGGGAGATCCATCTTTCCACCCCGATTAGATATGCGAGCGGCGATCCCGTAGAAAAATGGCTCTTTGATGTTCTCCTCCTCGATGCAGAGCCTACAAAACTAGATGAAGAGGATTATAAGCTCATAGAGAGGAAAGATGTCGTATTCGAAGAGCCTGACCTGGATGAATGGTTTGAGGGAAAAGGCGAAGACGAGCTGAGAAGCTTCGTTGGGATCTATGTTCTGGCTCATTATAGAAACAAGCCAAGCGATGTTGCCCTCCTAGCGGATGCCCCCCATCATGAAGCGCGCGTTCTCAGATTGAGCAATGGAAAGATAGTTACAGCGGTTCAGATAGCAAAGGAGGGTGGAATTCCAAAGAAGGTAATTAATAAAATGGCGCAAGGATACAAGCCCAGGGGCAACATAATCCCGGACATGATGGTAAAGCACCACTATGCCAAGGAGTTTGCAAGGCTTAAGGGATACCGCGTCGTTAGAATAGCGACACATCCCGATGCGATGGATATGGGTTTGGGAAGTAAAGCGCTCGAGTCCCTTATACACGAAGCACAGAAAAAAGGCTACGATTGGGTTGGAAGCAGCTTTGGGGCGAGCGAAGAACTCATAAGGTTTTGGGTTAGGAATGGATTTGCGCCCGTGCACCTTAGTCCGGCAAGAAACCCTGTCAGCGGGGAATATACGGCAATAGTGATAAAACCGATAAGCGAGAGGGCAAAGAGGATCGTGAAGAAAGCCAATGGAGAGTTTAGAATTCGTCTTTTAGAGTGGTTGGGGGATACACATAGAGATCTAGAGCCCGAGATAGCCAGATGGTTATTTGAGAGTCCCTTTGAGGAGGGAGTGGATTATCAGATATTCCTCACCGACGTGCAGAAGAAACGCCTCGATGCCTTCACGGGCAAAATTTTAACCTATGATACCGTTCTAGATGCCGTAAAACCGATAGTAAAGCTATATTTCCTCGACGGCTGGATGAAACCCTATTTGGATGAGAGGCAGATTCACCTGCTTATACATCGTGTTCTCCAAGCGCACACATGGGAGGAGAGCGCTGAATACATAGGCCGCTCTCTCACGTTCACAATGATAGAAGTAAGGGACATCATGCGCGGATTGTGGTATTACTACAAGAGAGTAATTGAAGGGGGAAAATAGCCAACCGAACAGTTTTTATATTTTCAAATCAAAACCCAATATCATAATAACAGCGGTGATTGTGATGCCCAGCAATTGGGAGAAGATAATGTCGATAACAAAGGAGGGAGTGAAGAGCATAGCCACCATAAGGAGCAAAATACAGAGAGGCAAGAAGATAGCCCTCCTCATAGACGGACCAAACATACTGAGGAAGGAGTTTAGCGTTAAACTGGAAGACATTGTGGATGCTCTGGATAAGATTGGCAATATAAGGGTTGCAAAAGTGATCCTAAACCAGTACGCACCCCAGGGACTGATAGAAGCCGTGGCAAATCAGGGATTTGAGCCCATAATTGTACCCGGAGAGACGGGAGTTAAGCTCGTGGTTGAAGCCATGAGGGAAGTTTACAATCCAAATATAGATATACTTGCACTCGCAACCAGAAACGCCGAGTTTTTACCTTTGATCCTGAAGGCCAAGGAGAAGGGAAAAGAGACCGTTGTTATTGGAATCGAACCCGGATTCAGCTCAGCTTTAAAGCATGGAGCTGATTATGTCATACTCCTAACACCAGAGGAGGCTGAGAAATGAGGAGGGGATTATTTAAGATATTTAGAAGAGGAGCGGAGAAAGAGGAAGAAGCAGAGAAAAGAGAAGAGACGAAAGAAAAGAAAAAGGGGAAGCCTGAAAAGAGAAAATCCGTCGGTCTGATAATAGATGGCCCCAACATATTGAGGAAGGAGTTTGGACTCCAGCTTGAGGACGTGAAGACTGCACTGGATAAAATTGGCAATATAAGGGTTGCAAAGGTTGTTCTAAACCAGTACGCACCCCAGGGACTGATAGAAGCCATCGTAAACCAGGGATTTGAGCCCATAATTGTGGCAGGAGATACGGACGTTAGAGTAGCGATAGAAGCAATGGAACTCATATACAACTCGGACATAGAGATAATTGGACTTGCAACAAGAGATGCCGACTTCCTTCCCATAGTGAGCGAGACCAAGCGCGTGGGCAAGGAAATAGTGATAATAGGGGTTGAACCGGGCTTCAGCGTCGCACTTCAGAATGCCGCCGACCATGTCATAAAGATGGAAGCCAAAAAAGGAAAGGTGGAGGATTAAATTTTTAAGCTTCTCTTCTTATGAGCACACATGATAGCTGAAATTGTCCTCTTTGCAGTGGGTCTGATGCTTCTCATAAAAGGAAGTGATAAATTTGTTGAATCCGCTTCACGGGTAGCAAGAGGTTTTGGTGTAAGCGAGTTTTTAATAGCCCTTGTCCTCGCCAGTATCGCTACGACGCTTCCCGAAGTTACTGTTTCTGCTCTGGCGGCATTCAACGGAAAGAGCGATATAGCCCTGGGAAATGCCGTGGGGAGTGCTTTGGCAAACATAGCACTTATTCTGGGGTTATGCTCCTTTATAATGCCTTTAGATGTCGACGAAGTTGCATGGAGAAATTCAACTTTCATGGTTTTTGTAACATCCTATGCCTGGCTTTTAATGAGGGATGGAACCATATCAAGAATCGACGGAGCAAGTCTAATCATCATATATCTCGGCTTCCTCTATTACCTCTATAAGAAGCATATGACTTTCGAAGAACCTCCAAAAGGGCAGGGAGACCCAAAGAAGGAAGCTATGATAATGGCAATAAGCGGTCTGGCAGTAGTTTTAGGAGCAAGATTGGTCGTCAACAGTGCTGTTAGCCTTGCAAGGGCATTTGGAGTTCCCGAAGTGGTAATAGCACTAACACTGGTATCCATAGGAACGTCCCTTCCCGAGCTCGCCAATGCCCTAACGGCAACCCTCAAAAAAATCCCCAACATAAGCGTCGGAAATGTTATAGGGGCAAACATTCTGGACATCCTCATGGTTATCGGGGTGGCATCCATTATAAGACCCATAAAAGTTGATACAAGCATATTCCATGTTACCATGCCCATAACTCTAATAGTAATGCTGGTCTTAACGTTTTCACTGCGCTCAAATAACCGTGTTGGGAGGAAAACGAGCCTTGCTCTCCTGGCATTGTATTTGTACTTCCTCTATACACAGTTTTAGAGGATACTTAGGAGGAGAATGCTTTGATACTGCCCCTAAAGAGAGTAAAACTACACAATTGCCAAGCACACCAAAATTATCCCGAACAATATCTTTTAGAGAGAGCAAAACTTTAAAAAGGGACGCCTAAATTTTGATGCAGAGTTAACTTTATATCCTCCCCTTTTAAAAAGCCTATGAGGTGGTAAAAGATGAATCCGTTCCATGAATTAGAGCCGGGACCAGAGGTTCCAGAGGTTGTGTATGCATTGATTGAAATACCAAAGGGCAGCAGAAATAAGTATGAGCTGGACAAGAAGAGCGGATTGATAAAGCTCGATCGCGTTCTCTACAGCCCGTTCTTCTACCCTGTGGACTACGGAATAATACCCCAGACATGGTACGATGACGGTGATCCATTCGATATCATGGTAATCATGAGAGAGCCCGTCTATCCAGGCGTTCTAATAGAGGCAAGGCCCGTTGGATTGTTCAAAATGGTTGACAGCGGTGATAGGGACTACAAGGTCCTAGCGGTTCCAGTGGAAGACCCGTACTTTGATGATGTCAAGGATATAGGAGATGTTCCAAAGGCTTTCCTAGATGAAATCGCCCACTTCTTCCAGAGATACAAGGAGCTTCAAGGTAAGGAGGTCATTGTTGAAGGATGGGACAACGCAGAGGTAGCAAAGAAGGAAATCCTGAGAGCCGTTGAGCTCTACAGGGAAAAGTTTGGAAAGAAAGAGTGATTTTTTTCTCTTCAAAATTTTTGGAGGTAAAGAGATGTACAAAGTGCTGACCATCAAGGATGTTGTGAGGATTCCCCCAAAAAAGTTCACAATGGATCCAAGGGAAGCCGCGAGAGAGGAGCTCAAGCTAACCTATGAGGGTATATACGACAAGGACGAAGGTGTGGTTCTAAGCGTTTTGGACATAAAGGAGATAACAGAGGGCAGGATTGTACCCGGAGATGGTGCCACATACCACGAGGTCGTTTTTGATGTCCTTGTCTGGAAACCCGAGCTCCACGAGGTTGTTGAGGGAGAGGTAGTTGATATAACCCAGTATGGTGCTTTCATTAGGATTGGGCCTTTGGACGGTCTGGTTCACATCTCACAGCTCATGGACGATTATGTGGTCTATGATGAGAAGAACAAGCAGTTTGTTGGGAAAGAGAGCAAGAATATACTCAAGCTCGGAGATTATGCAAGAGCGAGGATAATCGCCATAAGCGCAAAGAGCAAGGTTGTTAGAGAGAACAAGATAGGATTAACAATGAGACAGCCCGGCCTGGGCAAATTTGAGTGGATAGCAAAGCAAAAGCGCAGGGAGGGTGAAGCTTAATGGTTAAAGCTTGTAGGCACTGCCATTATCTGACCACGGAGGACCAATGCCCCATATGTGGAAGCAGAGACTTGAGCAATGAGTGGTTTGATTTGGTAATTGTGCTGGATCCAGAGAAGTCAAGAATAGGACAGCAGCTGAAGATAAGCGTTAAGGGAAAATATGCCATCAGGGTCAGGTAAAATGGGTAAAAAGGATTTTTATCTAAAACTTCCTCTGGAGATGAGGGAGAAGCTCAAAAAACCTTTGGGTGAGCTGGTCAGAGGAGAGCTTCCCCTGCCGTATGTTAAATCCTTTGAAATATTTAAATCCGCCCCCTATCTAATCACAGTTGGAGATGTAGTGACCGAAAATACGGTGAGGCTCGGAATAGAGCCGAATCTGGCAATTTATGATTATAAAACCGAGAGAGAGGAGTATAAGCCCGAAGTTGAGGGTAAAGCCATCGCAATAACAGTTAACAACCCACCCGCCACAATAACGAAAGCTTTATTAAATGCCATCAAAAAATCAGTTGAGCTGATTAGGAGAAACAGACATGTTCATATTAAAGTGTGCGGGGAGGAGGATTTGGCCACAATTCCTGCGGTAGTTTACGCCCCCATCGGCTCCATTGTAATTTACGGACAGCCAAAGGAAGGGGTAGTGCTTATAAAGGTAACACCTGAAACAAAGCTTAGGTTTGCCGAGATGCTTAGGAATATGGAGGTGATTTACGATGGAGATTAGAATTATCGAAAAAAAGGAGAACAAGCTCCTTGGAAGAAATGAAATATACTTCGAGGTCATGCACGAAGGAGAACCAACGCCATCAAGGAAGGACGTGAAGGGCAAGCTCGTTGCAATGCTCGATTTAAACCCCGAAGCAACCGTCATTCAGTACATAAGATCATACTTCGGTAGCCACGTCTCAAAGGGATATGCAAAGGCTTACGAGAGCAAGGAGCGCATGATGTACATAGAGCCCGAGTACGTGCTCAAGAGGGAAGGATTGATAGAGGAGAAGGAGGAGTGATCACATGGCGGGAAAAAAGAAGGCAACCCAGAAGTGGAAGTACTATGAGATTAAGGGGGACAAGATCGAGAGGAAAAAGAAGTTCTGCCCGCGCTGCGGTCCAGGGGTTTTCATGGCCGAGCACAAGGATCGCTGGAGCTGCGGACGCTGCGGCTACACCGAGTGGAAGAGGAAGTGATTAAAGGACGCCTTTTTCCGTTTTATTTCTGACATCCTTCGTGTCCCCCTTTACACTCTCTGTTCAGCAGTTGTTCTGAGTTAGTGTTATCCTCCATTGTTTCATTTGTTGAACATATTCAGCAAACAGCAAAGCACATTGTGAATAACAAACGCCCTACCAAAGCAACCCTTTTAATGAACCCGCTTCACCAATTATTGGTGATACCATGCATCGTTTGATGTATCCCATGCGTACCTATCTAATTGTCTCCGGGAAGGGAGATGAAGTTGATGTTATGGCAGCAGACTGGGTTACAATAATCTCCCACAAGCCCTTGCTGATAGGAGTTTCAATATCACCCAAGCGCTACACCCATAGACTCGTGAGAACTCATAATGAGTTTGTTGTGAGCGTTCCAAGCCTAGACATGCTCAAGGATGTGTGGATTGCAGGGACGAAGAGCGGTCCAAGCAAGCTCAGTGAGATGAACATAACTCTGATGCCCTCCTTACGAATAGAAACCCCCAGCATAAAGGAATCCATAGCAAACATCGAGTGTAAGGTTATTGATGAAAGGGAATATGGAGATCACACGTTCTTTGTGGGCAAAGTAGTGGGATGGAGCCATCAGAAAGGAGCATTCGAGAACGATAAACCAAATATGAAATTTAAATTCCTTGCACATGCTTCATGGACGAATTTCGTAACTTTTGAAAACAGGTTCTACAATCCCTGAGGTGTTTCCATGGGAAACCCCTTTAAACCCCAACATCTTTCATTAATTTATGATTCTGGAATACGAAGGACTTAAGCTCAAGCTCCATCCCGATGTCTATGAGCCTGCAGAGGATTCCTTCCTCCTTGCAAGAAATTTGAAGGTTAGAGAAGGAGATTTGGCCCTGGATATTGGCACTGGGACAGGAATAATAGCTCTTCTCATGGCTAGAAAAGCAAGATTTGTTCTTGGAACCGACGTAAACCCCAAAGCCGTCGAACTGGCTAGAGAGAACGCGGGGATAAATGATATAAAAAATGTGGAATTCCGGATAAGCAACCTCTTTGAAAATGTGGAAGGAAAGTTCGATATAATCACATTTAACGCCCCCTATCTGCCCGGAGAACCCGAAAAACCCATAGACCATGCTCTTGTTGGAGGGAAAAGGGGGAGAGAAGTTCTGGACAGATTCATTGATGAGGCAAGGAACTACTTAAAGCCGAAGGGCATGGTCCAAATAGTTCAATCCTCAATAACAGGGATTGAAGAAACTCTAGAAAAGCTCAAGAATAAGGGCTTCAATATTGAGATTACCGCAAGGGAGAGATACTTCTTTGAGGAAATTCTGGTGATAAGCGCTCAGGCAAGATGAATCCTTTTTATTTCCTGGACAAAGCGCACTTTTGGTCTTTCCACGAGCTCTTCTTCCTCAAATATGTCAATTTCAAATTCCCTTTCCTTTGTTTTAATTAGGAGGGTTGGTTTTATATCACTCAACATGAAATGCGGTAGAGCCTCAGGGTATTTAAAGTTTTTGTTGATTGCCGAAATATTTTTCGACAGTGAAACAGGTTGCAAAAATTTTTAAAGAGACCCCCTTTATGAAAATTAGGTGAGACTAAATGAGTGAGATTAATATGCCTGAGGAGATTGCCAACCTCTTTAAAAAGCAGCATTACGCTTTAGTAGGACATCACAGTGGCGTTAAGCTATGTCACTGGCTAAAAGAGAGCATAAAGCACGATAGAGTATGCTACAAACAGAAGTTTTATGGAATTCATTCCCACAGGTGCCTCCAGATGACGCCCGTACTTGCATGGTGCACCCACAACTGCATCTTCTGCTGGCGTCCGATGGAGGGGTTTTTGGGAGTCGAACTTCCAAAGCCATGGGATGATCCTTCCCTGATCGTGGAAGAAAGCATAAAGGCCCAGAGAAAGCTCTTAACGGGCTACGGGGGTGTGGATAACATAAACAAGAAGAAGCTTCAGGAAGCACAGGAACCAAAACATGCGGCCATAAGTCTCTCGGGAGAACCAATGCTCTACCCAATGATAGGTGATCTCGTGGAGGAATTCCACAAGAGAGGAATCACAACGTTCATAGTCACAAATGGGACTGCACCCGAACGTCTGGAAGAGATGATCAAGGAGGACAAGCTTCCAACTCAATTCTATGTTTCACTCACCGCTCCAGATGAAGAGACATATAATAGAGTGAATGTTCCGATGATTCCGGATGGATGGGAAAGGATTAACAACACCCTCGAATTGATGAATGGTTTGCCAACGAGGACCGTCATAAGGCTTACTCTCGTTAAAGACGAGAACATGCACAATCCCGAGGGTTACGCAAAGTTCATCATGAAGGCAAAGCCCATGTTCGTAGAGGCGAAGGCATACATGTTCGTGGGCTTCTCGAGGAACAGACTAACAATAAACAATATGCCCAAGCATGAAGAGATCAGAGCATTTGCAGAGGAACTTGTTAAATATCTGCCGGGCTATCATATAGAAGATGAATACGTGCCCAGCAGGGTAGTTTTGATAATGAGGGACGATGTGAGCAGAGAAAATCGGTTTATAAAGCACTAAAATGCTTTACTCCTTTTAGACCTTTTTTGATTCAACCTCCCGCTTAGGAAAAACTTATTTATTGGTAGAAACCTATTATAGGAATTAGGGAGGGTGAAAAATGAGACGTGCTCTATCATTGTTATTTATTGCCATGCTCTTGCTTCCATATGCAAATGTAACAGCAAAACCGGTATTGGAGAGTGCCGTTGATTTTATTAAGGATTCAAAAAGTATTTCCAATGAAACGAAGAGTGTAAGCCTAGCCTTAATGGCAATGGTGGAATCAGCGGGTAAAGTGGAGGAGGATTTATCCCCCTACATAGATGAGTATGTAAACTTCCTTCTGGAAAATCAAAATCCTGATGATGGATGGGGATATTCTCCCGGACAGTCCAGTGATGTTCTCGATACGAGCTATGCCGTAGTGGCGCTATCAAAAGCTGCGGAGCATTATGGTTATGGCACCTCACAGCACACCAGCCTAAGAATTGTAGCTGACAGGGGTGCAAAGTTCATAAAGAACGCATTTAATGGAGAGGCGTGGGGATACACCCCAAACACAAAAAGCGAGTTCTACCCGACAGTTATTGCCCTATGGGCCCTTGGAAATCGTGGTTATTCATGGGAATCCTCCTACATGCTCAAGAGAGGAGTGTCCTTTTTGGAGAGCATCAAAAGCTATCCTGGATTCACGAGCACGGAGATTGAAGCTTTAAGATTAATTGCCTACAAGAGCATTAAATATACTCCCGCGGACATTGAGAAGAGGCTGGCTTCGTTAAAAGACTCGCTGGATAAAAGTTCACTGAGCACAAAGGAAAGAGTTCTGGCGACCTACACCCTAATTCTATACGAAGGTGTTAGCTTCGATGCTGCAAAGGCGCTCCTAACCCTTGAGGACATTAAAAAGGAG
This sequence comes from Palaeococcus sp. (in: euryarchaeotes), assembly GCF_053987695.1. Classification (NCBI taxonomy): domain Archaea; kingdom Methanobacteriati; phylum Methanobacteriota; class Thermococci; order Thermococcales; family Thermococcaceae; genus Palaeococcus; species Palaeococcus sp. (in: euryarchaeotes). Next base: position 6,640 of record NZ_JBMXHE010000054.1, on the reverse strand, counting down.
AATCCAACCTACTGGGAGAACAACCTCCCAATGAGGGATAGGGAGATCGTGCCGGTATCCTCTTATGCAACCCTGGGCTTTGCCCTTGTTGCCGAGAAACTGAGCGAAAGGGAGGAAAATCCATTCCAGAGCTCTTGTGAAGAATTGAAATCCAAACAAAATGAGGACGGCGGATGGAGCTACATGATAGTGTCCCCTTCGAGTGAAAAGGTAACCTATTATGCACTGAAATCCCTTAAGAAATGCTATTTTAGGGATGTTAGCATTGATAAGGGCTTGGAGTGGACCAGCGCTAGATTGAACACCTTGAAGGAGATTTCCGAGAAGCAAAAAGAACTCTATGGTCCCTACGTCTATGCAATTCTGACCCTGGCAGAGTTCAATATGCTCAGCGATGAGCAGAAGGAGGAAAACATAGAGTTCATAAAGAGCTTAAAGATGGAAGATGGAAAATGGGGTAGCTTTTTAGGGCCTCAACCCTTTGATACGGCGCTTGCAATCAAGGCACTGCTTGCCTTGGGGCTCTCACCAGAGGACTCCGATATCCAGAAAGCTAAGAAATGGTTGCTCTCCGTCTCAAAGGAGGGATGGGGCATCTTTTTGAGAACCAAATATTACGAATACATGGTTACGCAGGATGTTTCAACAACACTGGAAGTTCTGGAAGCTCTGGCTCCCATATCCACAAAAGAGGAGCTGGAGCCACATATAGAGTGGCTTTTGAAGCAGAGAAACGAAGATGGAGGGTGGCCGGACATAAAGGAAAACACCCTCGGAGGAGTTGTTATATACAGAGGTGAATCCCACATGGATCTGACAATACGGGTCGAGGAGCTCCTGGAGCCCCTAGGATATAATCTTAGAGATGAAGTTTTCAACTGGATACAAACTCACGAGGAGGAGAACATACTGGATTCAGCATTAAAGACAGGCTTCCTGTCCCAAATTAAATTTGTACCAAAAGTCGTCCTCTACGATGTGATTAGACTCATAGGAGAAGAAAACTTCACACTGGCATATGCTCCTGGGAGGAGGGGAACCGCTGAAGTTGCCAAAGAAGCCGTGGATAATTTCTTTGATGCCAACATCACTTTAGAGGAGTTTAAGGGGATAAACGATGGCAATTACATAGTTCTGACGGACTACAATGATGTCAACATAAGCGACTACAATCCTGATATAACCCTCAAAGTCAATGACTCGAATATCGTCCTAAATGAAAAAACATACGACAAGGGCAAAACTATAGTTCTGGTACCCGGAAAGTATGAAAAGGGGGTTATACTCTTTGTGCTGTATCCCGAGGATATGAAAAGTGCCGTTGAGACGTTCTTCAACTCCGGATTGATTAAATATCTCAAAGGAAAAGCCCTTGTAATCAAATTTGAGGATAAAAACAATGACGGTATTGCAAGCTTGGAGGAGCTCAGTGCCGAGGTGATGGGGTGATTAAATAGATGAGAGCTCTAATCATCGGAATAGGTCAGTGCGGAACCAAGATAGCTGATCTATTCGCACTTGTGGACTTTGAAACTCTGGCGATAAACACATCAAAGGGGGATCTGGAATATTTAAAGCATGTTCCCCACGAAAGGAGGATACTCGTTGGAGAGAGCCTCACAGGTGGAAAAGGTGTAAATGCAAATCCCATCCTCGGAAGGGAAGCAATGAAGCGCGATTTGCCAATGATAATGCGCAAGATAGACTCAATAGCCGGGAGAGAGGACATAGACATTTTCTTTTTGACCTTTGGATTTGGTGGGGGCACCGGTGCCGGCGGAACTCCTGTTCTCGCTGAGGCATTAAAGAACGAATATCCCGAGTCCCTCGTCGTCGCGATAGGGGCTCTTCCGTTAAAGGAGGAGGGCATAAGGCCGACCATCAACGCCGCCATAACCATAGACAAGCTCTCCAAAGTTGCTGATTCCATAATAGCGATAGACAACAACAAGCTCAGAGAAAGCGGTGATGATATTGGGAAAGCCTATGAAAGGATAAACTACACGATAGTAGAGCGCATCGCCTCTCTCCTTGCCCTGATAGATATTCCGGGGGAGCAGACGCTGGATGGGAGCGATCTTAAGTTCGTTCTCAAGGCATTCGGAAGCTTCGCCACAGTGGGCTATGCAAAAGACGATGCCTCCCGGATCAAGAACCTCTCCCGTCTTATATTAAAATCCTTCGAGAGTGAAGGCCTTTACTTGGAGGCAAACATAGAATCAGCCCTCTACGGTTTGATTGCCATTCACGGCCCCCCTGAAGTTCTAAAGGCAAGTGACATTTTTGAGGCACTGAATTACCTGACGAATAAAATAAAGGGAAAGCAGATATTTAGGGGGTTCTACCCTGATCCAAGGGAGAGAGAGGTTGAGATTGTTACGCTTTTGAGCGGGATATATGAAAGCAAGAGCATAGAGGACATTGTAATAACTGCCAGGAAGTATGCCCAATCATTTATGATAGCCAAGGAGGAAGCGGAAGCCAAAAAGAAGGAACTTTTGGAGGGTTTGCCGGATTTCGATGATATATACCCGGGTGAGGTGAATGAGTAAAATCAGGGACTCAGTTGAAGTCGCTCTGGAGCTTGATGAGAAGGAGATATATGCCCACATAGCCCATGAAAGCGCCGAGGATATGCTGAGGATAATATCCTCCCTCGATGCAGAGAGGGCAAAGAATCGGGGAGAGGTAATATACTACGAGGATGACTGGGACGACCTTATAAGAAAGAGAATTCAAAAGGGCAAGAGACATACCGCCTTTGACTTTTACAACCCAGCGCTCCTTGATATCTGGGAGAGCAGGGTAAACAGTATGAAGGACGTCAAAAACAAGATAAAGATGGGCACAGCCGCAGTCTTGGGAATAACCGGAATAAGCCTCGCAATCACATTCATATACCGGGAGGCATGGCTGCTGGTCGGTTTGGGCATTTTACCCTTAATCCTGGCACTTCAGGAGTATAAGAAGGAGTTTCTAGACTTCAGCTACTATCAGCTCTCCCAGTTCTTCATAGACGAGCTAAAGGAGCTGATTGCAAAGCACAATCTCGATAGAGAGAAATACGGCTTCAGAGTTTTCAACTACGATTATTTTGATGTCGATGTGAGGAAGGTCGGTATGAACACAATCGCATTTGTAACGGTGGATGGGGGACGTAGGGAAGACATTGAGAAGAGGGTTGGAAAAATAGTCGCAAGCATAAAGGATACCACAGGAAATAAGTAAAAAGTGTTAAATAGTTTTGGAGAGATAGATATTAGGAGAGTGAGAGGATGAGAAGAGGACAGGTGTCACTGGAATTCATGTTCGTGTTTGCAATATTCCTGACCCTGTTAGTCTACTCCGTTAACAACGTTACATTCACCCAGAACAGCCAGTCCGTTGAAACGCTTAGAGTTCAGGTGAGTCTTGAAGCCAAGAGCTTTGCAAATACCATTTCAAATACTGTTTCTCAGGTTTATGCCCAGGGCCCGGGTTCAAAGGCAACCACATACTTCATGTTTAAATACCTCAAAGATGAATCCTTCCTTAAAAAAGCGTACAATATGAGTGGAACCCCCCAGATCTTAATTGGATACCAGAACGGGACTTACGTTGGCATCCTCGACAGCTCCAACAAGAACATATATCAAAATGAAACGAATACCATGAAAAGGAATCTCTTCTGGAGCCGGGCATTGTATTCAAAAAACGTTACTTCATATTCTCCATCGGCATCGGGCACTTCCCTCCCGGGAATTCTCGTAAATGCGAATGCCCTCCCCACCACCCTCAAGATAGTTGTGGAATGGAATCCGGATAACACCGAAGCATGGAGCTTGGATACGAGCACGGGAGAGCTCCACATAAACATTAAACCGGGTGGGTGATATGAGAAAAGCTCAGATAAGCCTTGATCTGCTTTTCGCAATCTTCCTAATACTCCTTACGTTGGTTAATCTTACCTACCTCGCCACCAGTGAGACCGCCCACAGCGAGATGTTCAGCACAATAAGCGAGGTTAAAACTTTTTCAATAAGCCTCAGGGATCACATAACAAAGGTCTATGCGGTTGGAGAGGGCTTCAAGAAGAAGGAAGTTTTCCCCTTCAACCTTGAAAGTGGAGAGAGCATACGGATACACTTAAACAGCTCTTCAAACTCCATAATAATAAATGCCACCATAGATGGGAAGAGCTATACTATAACCCAGAGGTCAGATGTGCCGCTTAAAGATTCCAACGTCACATTAACGAACTCCAAGAGGGAATTCTGGATAAGCACGGAGATAAGCGGGGGGATGCTTTATGTTAAAGTTGAACCGTAAAGGGCAGACCGCTATAGAGACACTCTTTATACTCGCCATAATAATGACAGGGGTAGCTATGGTTCTCTCCAGCTATCTCAATGAGAATATAGATGTTTCCGTTGTTTCATATATCAGAGCCTCGGCATCCCACGCATGTGATTACCTAAACATGGGCGTGCAAACGAGCGAAAGTCCCTACTCCCTTTTAAACAATGATCTAGCATCCCTAAATGGGACAAATTATCAGTTCAGGGTTATGAGTATTGGACTAAATGAAACCTCAACAGCTATGAATATCTCTGTGAGTATAAGCACCCCCTTTGTATTGAACACCTCAATGGTGTCTTCACTCGAAAACTCAATAAAATTATTCATAGTTGAGGATGTCTCCCGGAACACGAACATGGGAAAAAATGGAACCAATCTGGTCTATTCCGGTAAAATCGTGAGGTTGAATGTGAGCGTGGTGAAAGGATGAGGAGGAAAGGTCAGTTCCTGTCGCTGGATGCCCTGCTTTCACTCGTGCTGGTCATCATGGTGATCGGGATAGTGATTAACACAAATGACATGATAAAGGCGGAAGTCTCCAGCATGATAGGATGGTACGATAGGGCCAACATAGCAGATAACATGCTAGATGTTTTGACCAAGAGCCCGGGCTATCCCGAGAACTGGGAGGATAATTCCTCAAGTGTGAGAAGTGTGGGATTGAGGAGCGAGAGCTATTCCTATGCCCTGAGTTATGAGAAAATCACAGCTTTAAATGCTTCAATTAGCATGGCTAATGTGAGGAACAGCCTTGTGAACTTCAGCAGATGGAAGGACTTCCAGATGGAGTTCTATCTCCTCACGAAGAACGTCAGCGTTGGTGGAAGCTTCCCGGGGAAAATATACATAGACCTGAGTGAGAGCAGAAACAGGAACATCCAAATTGGAGAAGGAAGCACCGGAAATAATCCCTTCCCTGCGACTAACGTCACTTTAAATGGAGACTCTCTCACCCAGCGCCCTCAGCCTTACAATCTGAACCCGGGAGATGTTCTCACGTTCATAAATCTAGCAGACATCACGGTGCACGACACAGTAAACCACGAAGACTACCCAATTCCAGCCAACTCCTATATCGAAGTCCATGTAATTGATAGGGGATCTAATTTCCAGGCACAATGGAATAGCGGCGAACTCCATATAACCGGCCAGGGACAGGTTAGGATAATCATCCAGGGAAACACTGCAGGAAGCCTGTCCCTCACCTCCAACGTTATCTACCCAACCAACCTCACCATCCCAACCTACAGCTTCGCCCTCATTAACGGAAGCCCAGTTACAAGCAATTCCATCATAAACTCATCAAAAGCCCGCTCTCCATGGATAGAACATGAAAAGAGGGATTTTGTTGTTTCAAGCCTCCTCTACAGCAATCTAACCATAATCTCCCAAAATGAGACAAAAGTCCTCCTCGAAGGAAAGCTCAAAGAGAACGTGCCTGAATATGCGTACTTGGAGATCGATGTTCCATCAGATGAAGCCGGCGACATTACGCTCGTAGTGCTGGATGGAGGTACAATTAAAGGAGTCCTAATCGAAAAAAACGCCTCCAACTCCAACGTTATGGGTGAGATAGCCTGGAGAGATGGAAACAGGACTTATGCAAAGTTCTATGAGGGAAACACCTCATCGGTTAGAATACCGTGGAAGGATATCTTTGGCAGATTCAACACAGAGAACGGAGCAAAACCTGTTGAGCTCTGGATTTATGAGAACAGCTTTAGTGGAAACGTGGTTTTGAGGGATTTGGATAATCTGGGGATGTTGCTTGAACCGAAGTTCGAGCCGATTTTAATAAAACTGTGGGTGTGGGATGACAGATGAGAAGGAGAGGATTCATATTCACATTCGATGCCATGCTCTCGCTTCTTTTGATAACCATATTTGTGAGCAGCATAGTTGTGATGAGCAGCAACAATCAGGTTTATTCCACTTATATACGGAACCAAAATAAATACGTTGCCGAGGACACCTTGACGACATTGAGGACCGCCTCTTTAAAGGATCTGGTTCCCCAGAATGTGATTGAGGAATGGGAAAACAATGGCACCCTTGATCTGGAGCTCGTAAATGAGGGGATGTCCCCTCTGGACATAGTATCCACATACTGGGCCACGGAACCTCTTTATCCATCTAAAAATCTGCGACACAAGGCGGAGATAATCCTCGGCTATTTGTTGAACAGAACGCTTAAGGACTACAACTATGAGCTCTTGATAAATAACTACACAAGTCCCTATTTGAGGAAGGTGGGCGGTAATTATTCTCAAGCGCCCGATGTTTCGCCCGCTACACTCGTTTT
>NZ_JBMXHE010000053.1:0-23255 GCF_053987695.1 Palaeococcus sp. (in: euryarchaeotes) | reverse complement strand
GCAAAGGCTTTTTTCCAGCTTTTTGTCTCCCTGTAGCGGTAGAGCATTGCCCGCTCATACCTCAAAAACTTGGGGAAACTCTCAATTGCCCTATCGACATCACCCGTCTCAAAAAACTCTTTTCTCGCCTCATCTCCCATCATGCTTCCATCATATGCTCCCAGAAACTTTAAAGCCGCTTCCTCAAATTTTCCTTCGAGCAGAAGACGCCCCACCTCATGGTTGATAACCCTCCTCTCACCAAAGCGCTGATATCCGAAATAGTTTGGGAAGCCTCCCTCGGCTTTAACTTCCTTTAAAATTGCCCTCGTTCTCTTTAGGGCTTCTTCTACGGAAATATCCACCTCTCTAACAAGTATCTTAAAGCGATTCCCCCATAGAGAGCCGAGCTTGAGCTTTTTTCCATAGCCCACGAATTCCAGCTTTACATCGCTTATTTCAACCCTATCAATCTTCTCCTTCAGCTCCTTCAAATTTCCCCCGCAGATGCTTATGTATTGGGTTGTTATGCCGTGCCTGTCTTTAGTTCCCGCAAATCCTATATCCCTGTAGGAAATCTCCGCACGCTTTGCTATCTCCTTAATTACCACCATTGTGTCCCAGTTTCTCTTGATAAGGCGATAGATAAGGCAATTCTGCTTTTTAAAAACACTCTTTGAAATTACCTCCTCCACTATAAAATCCTCTGGAAAAACCTTTATCCTACCTCCTATCCCCCTGCTCTTGCTCACATATCTGAATTGGGAAAAAAATTCTTTGTAATCCACACATCTCACCTAAAGCAGCTTTAAATGTCCGGTTACTCTATCCACAAGCTCTTCTGGAGCCGGGCCAACTGCCAAGCATGTTACAGTCCCTGGAGGAATCTCGGTCAATCCCGCATCTCTTATCAGCGCATAGGGCAAATCAAGAACCTTAGCCCTTTCCATGAGCTCGAAGAGTTCCCTCTCATTCTCCACCTTTACCACGGCTTTCTTCTGTCCCTCATGAAACCATGCCTTAAACCACTCGGGTTTATCTTTCGAAGCTTTGAAAGCTGCTGTTACTGCACCATGGGCAACCTGAACTGCCAATTTTCCCCTGCTGAGTTTTAAATCCTTCCTAATAACCATGACCTGCTTGTATGCAAACATTCTCTCACCAAGAATAGGAGGGAAAAGAGGGTTTAAAAAGTTTAAGAAAAGAAATCAGAGGGTCTCAATACCCTTATCCTCTAATGCCTCCTTTACTTCCTCCTCTTTCTTAAGCGGGAGCCCTCCGGGCTTTGGCTTTCTTCTGGCAAGCTTTCTCTGGGCTTCCTCGTATTTGCCCTTGAGGTTGTAGTAGGCGACTCCAAACCCTATTCCAAATATCAGGAAGAGTATGGCAAATACCGCCCACCAGTTGGTCTTTGGAGGTTGTGGGGGAATATATGCTTCGCTCACATTCTTGAGCTCTTCAGCAAGCAGTGCCCTTGTTTCATTGTCCAATCCTGCTAGAGTTGCATTGACAAAGGATGGAAGCTCCTGAGCTTCGGGGTATACCTTTACCTTCTTCTCAACAATGGCTGGAGGAACAGCATCTATAATCACCAAATTGGGGAATTCAATCTGGTGTTCCTCTCCAAGGGCGTCTTTGTAAGTTAATGTGGCGCTTACCTTGCTCAATTCCGCTTTGTTAACCGTGAAGATTATCTCCTTTGATATGGACTCGTTTGCCCTTAGATCTCCGAGGGATATATCCCTGCTGTAAGCGTTCAATGAATCGGGGAATTCCAAGTGAAGCGTTGCGTTCTCAATAAATTCGAACGCTGGATTCCCCTTTTCGAGAACGACGTTGAATTTGACCTTAACTTTATTGTCCTTGCTTGTATCAACCTTAAAGTAATCATTATCAACGTTTAGCTCTATTTTTGGAAGGGCATAAACCTTCAGTGCACCAATTGTGTCCGATTCAACTTTCTTGAGATTCCCAAACTCATCGTAGTACTCTACTCCAAACTTACCTATCTGGTATGAGCCCACTTGCGAGGGCGTCAATATGTAAGTTGCCAAGGGATACTCGGAGAAGGCATCGAGCTTTGTTATTGTGAGCTTTTCGGGGTAGACCTCCTGCTCAAGCCCGTTTGGAATATTTGAATTCAATTTCAACCCAAAAGCCTTACCTTTCCCCTCATTCACGACCTTCACTGTCAGTATCATCTTATCCCCGAGCATTATCTTCTTTGAAGTAGTTTCAACTATGAGCTTCAGTTTGGCTTCCCTTAAAATCGGAGGGGCGCTTGCTCCATGAGGTGCCCAAACCTTAACCGTGAGCCTGTTATATTCCGTGTCATAGGAATCCTTAACGACTTCCACTCCAATCGGGGCTTTATCGCTCTCATGATAGCCTCCAGCTTTAACCTGGAAGGTTTCTAGGGGGGTTGTCCCCTTGAAGAGGGAGAAGCTTGAGTACAATCCAACCTGGTTCAGGCGAAGCTTGTATGTTGTGCCGTTGTAGTATATATTCAGGATTTCATCCTTATACATGACATCGTTGTAAACCACTGTATCCGGAGCTCCCTGGGTTTGATTTTGGGTGCCCGTTTGAGAAGCCCTTTTCACGGATACTGAGGTCACGGGGTAAGTGGGTATCCATATATCAAATTCTGCATAATCGTTCTTAACAGCCTTTGTCACCTCAATCCATACGAAGGGATAATAGTAGATGTCGCTGCTTATCTTATATCCAAAACCCTGACCTGAATCTTCCTCTATGGTCTTCGTATAGCTTATTCCATTGAGGGTTACGGTGAATTTGGCGCTTGAATCCGTAACATCAACGAGCTTTATGGAGACCTTTCCATCCAGATATGTCGGCTTGTAGGTTTTTCCTTCATCAAGGGTTTTGGATTCCGCTTTTTTCAAAGGAGAACCAGCTTCCAGATAGATAACCTTGTTGTAGGACATTATGTATCCTATACTCACTTCAAGGATTGGATTTGTGCTATCGGGATAAAACATTCTACCCCCGCTTGTGAGAAGTGCAGTCTTCGATGGTTTGGACTCACCTTTTTTGTAAATTTCTATAAGAGCCTGCGTCCAATCGGGATTTACATCCGCGAACTTTATTTCATAATCCCCAAAGATGATTGAATCCTTCAGTCCTAACTTTACGAGCGTTAGTTTCGCATAATCCGGTTTTTGGGCAGATTTAACACTGGGAAAAAATGGGACTGCAAACAAAATTAAACCGATTAATAATATGGCCATCTTCTTCATATTTTCTCCCCCTTGGTGTTGTGCTTAACCTCCGTTAACTAAAAATGTAAACGTTAAAAAGGTATAAAGGTCTTATGGTGTGAGTCTTTTCCTATCCCTCGGGAAAAGAATGACCTCCCTGATATTGGGCAGGTTGAGCATCTGCTTGATCAAGCGCTCCGCACCCAAGCCAAATCCACCATGCGGGGGCATGCCGTAGCGGAAGGGTTTGAGGTAAAACTCGAAACTCTCAACCTTCAGCCCTTTCTCCGCAATCTGTGCTTTTAGGATGTCATACCTATGTTCTCTTTGCCCCCCCGAGGTAATCTCGATTCCCCTGTACTCCAAATCAAATGATCTCGAAATCTCTGGTTTATTATCGTATTTCATTATGTAGAAGGGCTTTGCTTCACTTGGATACTGATACAGGAAATACAAATCTTCCCCGTATTCCTCTTTTATGTAACTTCCAAGGAGCCTCTCGCCTTCTGTGTCAATATCCTCCCCCCAGGGGATCTCCTTTCCAAGATCGTTCAGGATTTCCAGCGCATCAGTATAACTTATGCGTCTTAAAGGAAGCTTCGGGACTTCCAGTTCCATGCCTAGGATTTCAAGCTCTCTCTCATTGTGCTCCTTAATGTACTTCACCGCATAGGTTACCAAACGTTCGAGAAGCCCCATAACTTCTTCCTCATTCTCTATAAAAGCCATCTCTGCATCAATACTCCATGCCTCGTTTAAATGCCGCGTTGTGTTGTGCTCTTCGGCTCTGAATATGGGAGCTATCTCAAAAACCCGATCCAGACCAGAAGCCATCATTATCTGCTTATAGAGCTGTGGAGACTGTGCAAGAAAGGCATCCTCCTCAAAATACTTCATGGGAAAGAGCTCAGTTCCTCCTTCCGTCGCGGTAGCTATAATTTTGGGAGTGTGAATTTCAACGAATTTTTCACTGTAGAAAAATTCTCTGACCGCTTTAAAAACATTTGAGCGTATCTTAAATATCGCCATTACATCAGGTCTTCTTAAGTCCATGAAGCGGTTGTCCAGCCGGGTGTCCAGCTCGGCCTTAACTTTCCCTGAAGGATCAAGGGGGAGGGGGCTTTGAGCTTTACTCAGGATCTCTAGCTTCTCAGGGATTATCTCAAAGCCGAGTTTAGCTTTTGGCGTGAAATTAACAATACCCTCCACAGCAACAACATCCTCGGCATTCAGATGGGGAATGATTTTGAAGAGCTCCGGATCAACCTTCTTCTTGGGTGCGGTTATCTGGATTATGCCCTCTCTATCCCTTATCCAGAGAAATTTAATCCCTCCAAGGTCTTTAACCTCATAAACCCATCCTGCTACTTTGATCTTTTCTCCATCTAACTCCTCACTTATCTGGCTTGAGTAGTGGGTTCTGTACATAGGCATCACGCAAACACGATTTTAGCATCTTCTCCAATTATTTGAGAGATTATCTTCTCAAGCATTTCACTGGGCGCAGGAAGCCTCTGCTTATCCATTCTGGGAACCAGAATCTTGTAGTAATGCCCTCCATCGGGTTTATACACTATATTAACACCGAAGAGTCTGGCGGGAATTAAAAGATCCGTGGCAAGCTTCTTAATATCCTTCGTGTCTTCAATTATCCTCACCCTCTTACCCAGCTCCCTCATCAGGAGTTTAACATTTTTGCCTCCCTTCCCGATGACGAGCGCCACTTGGCCCTCGCCCACAATAATAACAACCAAATCCCCCGCTTCTACAGCCTTCTTAAACTCAACATCTGCATCGCCAATGAGCTTGTACAATAGCCTTGCTACCTTAACATCGAGCTCAGAAATTATCCCCTCCTGAAGTTTCTTCTCATCCGCGGGGCACAAAATATCCTCCGTTTTCAAACAAACCTCACAGATCGGTGCTTTCACTTTGCTCACCTCCCATTTTTCCAGTAGAATAATCGTGAATCCAAGAGCTAAGCTTTTTTTGTGGGAGCTTATTTAAAAACCTTATCCTTAAAATCCGGGATACTTTTAGGATGAGAGAATGCTTTTGATAATGCCCATAAAAGAAACTAGAACTACACCCACGCCACGATTATCCTAACAGTACCAAATCCGGAAAATAAGGCACCGCAAAGTTTATAAAGCTATGTTTGGGATAGGGTTATGGTTGGCGTGGGCCGGTAGCTCAGTTTGGGATGAGCGCTGCCTTGGCAAGGCAGAGGCCCCGGGTTCAAATCCCGGCCGGTCCACCATTATTAGGGCGGGCCCGTGGTCTAGACTGGTTATGACGTCGCCTTGACACGGCGGAGGTCCGGGGTTCAAAGCCCCGCGGGCCCACCATTAAAAAATTTCTTCCAAATCAAGGTTAGGGATTGTATATGGGAATTCTCTCTCCACATCTCGAGCATCTATTATCTTTAGTCAGATCCCATTTTATGACCCGAAAGCCAGCACGAATTATGAGTTTCTTCCCGCATTTCGGGCAATAAGTGCTTTCATGTTCTACAGACCCAATATTTCCGATGTAAACATAGTTGAGGTTGTACTCCTACCTTTGAGCAATCTCTTTGAGTTTTAGGAGCGTTTTTACAGGAGTTGATGGTTCATGCCAGTAGTTCATTGGGTAATAGCGATTTATATGAAGGGGAACGTTATCGCCGAGTATTTTGGAGTGCATGTTAAATATCCATTGATAGCAGTTTTCAAAATCATTGGTATTCGTTACTACAAGGAAAACCATCTCAACATGTGCATTCAAGTCAAGAGCTCTTTTAGCATTCCTGAAGACTTTTCTATGCTCAATTGTTGAGAGAACCTTCATTTTGGGGCATCCTTTTACATCTATGCTGAATCCACTTGCTCCACTTTCAATCAGTTTTTCAATGGATCTTAAAGTGAAATAACCATTCGTAACAAGACATCCATATAAGTCTCTCTCTTTAGCGAGCTCAAAAACATCAAGAAGGTACGTATAGAGGGTAGCTGGCTCATTAAAGCTTGCACACAAACCTCTATCCCCTTTCATTATAGCCATATTTACAAGTTCCTCTGCTGAAACTGATGGAATGTCCTTCTTTGGCTTGGAGAAGCTTAAGTGGTGATTCTGACACCAGGGACAGTAGAAATTGCATCCAAACCCCGAAAAAGTTAGAGCCGTTGTATTTGGATAATAATGGAAGAAGGGCTTTATCTCTATAGGTCTGCTCTCAATAGCACTCAGTTTTCCATAACCTATATGGAAGAGCTTGTTATCAATGTTAGTATAATTTCCACATATCCCCCTTTTCTGCTCATCGATGAAGCATCTCCTCTCACAGACGAGACATCTTATACCCCCATTTTCTCGTTTATACAAATCTTCAGCTTTCATACTTCCAGTCACTTTCTTAAGTTAGTTTGATTCTCCTTCCGCCCTTTTCTTAAGCTCCTTCAATCTTTCAATCTTGTACTCCTCGAGAATCTGTAGGAACTTTCTCCTCTGCTTCTCCTTTTCCTCTTCCTCCCATTCTGCGAGACGCTTTTCAACGGCTTCCTCAAACTCTTTTCTATCCACTATGGCGAACTCATCAACCCGCTTCACTTCAATCTCCCATTCATAAAGTACTGGGACTTTTCCTTTCTGCAGGACATTATAAACGAGATTTGGGAGTTCTTTAGAACTTACAATAGCTTTGATGCCCTTCTCAACGAGGTACTCCCCTATGCTCCTTCCAGCTCCCGCGGGGTTTATAACGTAAAGAACATCACCTCTCTTCAGCGGAGTGCTCTTTTCAAGATGCTCCAAGTCATCCCATGTGAGGTTTTCGAGAACCTTCAGCGGGAGTGCGCTCCCTCTTAGCTCCAGTATATGCATTCTCTTTGCCAGAATCAGATCCCTGCTGAGCTTCTCAATTATGCCTCTAGCCTCCCTAAGCTCCTTCTCAAGGTAGATTATCCTTTTCTCCCTGTTTTCTATTTCCTTACTCCTCATTATCCTCTCTCTTACCCTATCGTCATATTCTTCAATTCTCCTCTCAAGCCTCTCTATTACTTTTCTCTGCTCGTTTATCACTGCCCTCAATTCCTCATTTTCCCTCTCAAGCATCCGGATGTTCTCCTCAAGCTCTTTAATCTTCTCAACATAGGGAGAAACATCGATACTCTGCACAGCAGGTTTTTCTTCCTCAACGGGCTTCTTTTTGACCGTGGCTTTTGTTATGGCTTCTCCAAGGTTGTACCCCTGGAGAACCAGCGCTTTAATCTCGTTGCCCTTTCTCTCAAGCCCAAGACTCCTCAGTCTTGCATCTATGTGTTCGAGCTTTGGCTTTAGCCTCAGATATGCTTTATAAGCTGCAGCGAGAGCATCCCTCTGGTGATCATCCTCAACTTCAATTCCAAGGTTTCTAAGGAGCTCGGTTTTCTCCTCAACCCTCAAATCTTCTCTAGGAGTAAAGAGTATCGCCTTAAAAGAGCGTGATATTTTCTCAACCAAGCCTGGAGCAGGTGTTACATCCGTTGCAATTATTATGGGATGCCCCACCTCACTTATGAACCTGAATATGTCGCTTATTGCCATATTCCTTTCGCTATAAACAGCAACCACATTCCCCTCTAGATCCACAACTCCAATCCCCACGGTGATTCCCGGGTCCAGCCCAACTATAACATTCTTTCTCTCTACAATTGCCCTCTCCCCCCTAAGTGGCACAAATTCAAGGTTCTTCCTTTCAACAGGCTCAATTCTAACCTCAACATCCCCTCCATGCATCGGTTTTATCAAACCTGCGAGCTCTTCCCTTGAGGCGTAAATCCTGAACTCCCCTCTTGAAATTCCATAATCCCTCTCCTCAACTTCCAGATCAAAGGGAATGTTCGCCCTCCTCAATCCCTCCTCAATTTCCCTCACTTTATTTTGGATTAGATTGTGAACCCTTCTCCTGTAGCGATCCTGACTCCATCCTCCCTTTCCCTGGCTCCTCCCCCTGACGACCTTAACCGTGACCTCATCCTCAAATGCCACGACCTCATGACCCACCCCTTTGGCAGCGAGGAGGGCACATGTTTTAGCTTCCTCATAGGGATCAAATTTATCTCCAAGTTTAATTCCATTTTCTCTAGCAAGATTCCATAGAGAAATTTGCTCTCCCGGCCTCCCCGTAACCTGAACGAGCTTTGTTCCCTGAGGAAGGGCCCTTATAAATCTCATGACTTCCCTATCACTCCCAAGCTCGTATATATTGTCCATAACGACAATGTGGGGCTTTTTTGCTTTGATGAAGCGCACTAGGCGATAGTATGTAAACTCACCCTTTTTTTCCAGCCTGCCGTTGAACCACGCAACCACTGCAAAGCGCTTTGGATTCCGACTGATTATATCAAGACCCAAAATGAGAATAGGCATCACCTTCACGCAAAACTTCTTCAATAAGGAGATCAAATCGAAAATTTAAAAACTTGTCCCTCCCCATTTTTAAACATTTTCAAGTGTATAGCCAGAAAAATTGTGGAAAAAATAAACAAATTTTTGTCTAAATTTCTTCCCTCTCCCGCAAAGTTTATAAAGGGCATTCATCAAATTTTGGTAAGGGAAATAGTGAACGCATTCTATAACGAAAAGGAATTTGATGTCATAATTGTCGGAGCGGGCCCTGCTGGGCTTTTTGCTGCTTATGAACTCGTTGAAAAAAGCAATTTTAGGGTTTTGATTATTGACGAAGGCGCGGATATAGACCAGAGAGTGTGCCCCATGGACGAGCTTGGGTACTGCGTGGGGTGCAAGCCATGCCACATAATGAGTGGTGTAGGTGGAGCTGGCGGTTTAAGCGATGGTACTGTGAACCTGAGGCCTGATATTGGAGGAGATTTAACCCAACTGACTCACGACGAGAACTACTCTTGGCAGCTGATATGGGAAGTAGACCGGATTTTCCTAAAACACAAATCTCCCAAGAGAATTTTTAAGGGGAATGAGGAGCAGATAAAACGTTGGGAAAGAAGGGCGGCTCAGGCAGGCGTCAAATTCATTCCAATAATTCAAAGGCACATAGGAAGCGACCACACCAAGGATGTTATAAAGAGCATAAAAGAGCATCTGGTTGAGAAAGGGGTTAAATTCCTTCTATGGACGCATGTGAGTGAGTTCAAGCAGGGAGAAGTTGTTGCGTCCAGAGGAAAGGACACGTTCAGGATAAAAACGCGCTATATAATAGTGGCTCCCGGAAGAGGGGGGGCGGGATGGTTCCACGATGTGGCTCAAAGAATTGGATTAAAGGCAAGGCATGGGCCTATAGACGTTGGCGTCCGCGTAGAGGTCCCCGCAATAGTTATGGAGGAAATAACGAACATAAACCACGACCCCAAGTTTCACATATACACGGACACCTATGATGACTTCGTGAGAACCTTCTGTACGAATCCAAACGGTTTTGTAGTGGAGGAGAAGTATAACAGCTATGTTGGAGTTAATGGACACTCAATGCGCGATAAGAAGAGCAACAATACAAACTTCGCCTTCCTTAGTAGAATTGAACTAACAGAACCTGTAGAAGACACTACAGCCTACGGAAAAAGCATAGCTCAACTTGCAACGACCATAGGTGGGGGAAAACCCATCATCCAGAGACTCGGTGATTTGAGGAGGGGAAGGAGAAGCACATGGAGCAGGATAAGGAAGAGCGATGTGGAGCCCACGCTGAAGCATGTCACACCCGGAGACATTGCGATGGCCCTTCCCCATAGGATAGTGACGAACATCATAGAAGGTCTGGAAAGGCTCGATAGAGTAATTCCCGGTGTTGCAAGTGATCACACCCTACTGTATGCTCCCGAAATTAAATACTACGCCATGAGAGCGGAGGTAAACCACGATTTGGAGACGAGCATAGAGAACATATTTGCAGCCGGCGATGGTGCGGGGCTTTCGAGGGATATCACGAATGCAGCTGCAACGGGAATTCTAGCTGCCAGGGGCATATTAAAGAAAGAAGGGCTCTATTCAGAAAAAGAATTCAAGAAACCGGGAAACTGGAAAAAAGAAATTGAAAAACTCGGATGAGGGAAAGAGTTTTATTTTATTTATTCCCATAATTATTTCGGTGTGACCATGAAGAAGTTCATCTTCATGCTTCTTATTGTAATACTCTCCTCCATGATGCTGAGCGTTGATGCCACCCCCAACATCCATTTTTCGAAATATGATCCCTCATACACCATAAAAGCCGGAAATTCCACCCCTTCCCAAGCATGGGCACTGTACCTTGATGAAGAGCTAAGAGAAAGCGGAAAAAACATTGGAAAGGACATATTGATTGGAAACTTTTATGACAACTCTAAAATCAGGGAAATATGGGGAAAAACGAACCTTCCTCCAGAGAGCTCAAAAGGATTCAATATTCTTCAGATAGATGGGTACACGGTTATAACGGGGAACGAGAGCACACTACCCGAGCTGACCCTGCTCTTTGATGGAGAATACAATCTAAACAGCCCGACGTTCTTCATGTTTCTAACCATCTCCATCTTTACATTCCTCTTCTTCCTTTACCTCCTAAGAAAAGCCCCCTATGCCCGCTCTCTTTATTTCCTCTCCGTCCTAACCCTCACACTCTGGGTAATTAACGGCCACTCCGAATTTGGATTCGAGGATGGATTTTTCAAAGGAATCTTCTACGAAGCATTAAAACTCAACTTCAATACGTTTTCCAGGGAGCCCTTGAGCTATCCAATCTTCATCTGGGGAAAGGCATTTGGATTCACCCTCTTCTCAATGCATCTCCTCCACTTCTATCTGCTCTTCTTGATAATTTCCCTCATGTTTTATCTGGCACCGAAACATTCCAGAGAGCTTGGATTCCTGATATTTGGCTTAACTTTTGCCCTGCCCATCTTCAGGACACACATGAAAATACTGAGTGGGGATGTATTTATCCTCCTTCTCTTCGAGCTCCTTCTGGTAATAGGCACAAACTTCTCCTTTGCCCCGAACAAAGCGCTCGCCCTCTTCGAAGTTGGGACATTTGGAGCTCTGACCTCCATATCCATACTCCTGATGCCCGCTTCGTTCATAATCCCCGTTTCGTTTATAACCGTCTATCCCAAGAGGTTCAAGAGGAACTACATCTACCTGCTCTCCGTTCTAATTCTCTATGCCTTTTTGAGTGCCTTTTTCAAAGTGGATATAAGAGGTTATTTCATAAGCAGAACCGATTTCGTGGCATTGAAAAACGTTGCGAGGGAAAGTATTGTCCAGTTTGCCCTCCTTGCATACTCATGCATGGAGCTAAAGAAAAAAAGGATAATAGGGCAGACATGGTTCGTTGGAGTAGCTTCCCTTCTCTACATGGCAACCTTTATATTCATGAAGGTAAGTGAATTACCCTTATTTTTGCTCCTCTCCACCTTCGCCATAAGGCTCACTCAAAAGGCTAGTCAAACTTGATTGCCCCTATCAAAGCGGGCTTAATGTATGGCCCTATGACTTTTATTATGCCCGGAGCCTGGGTGCCCTTCTTCAGGATAAGCATGGTCTCCATGAGCCCTAACTCCTCGATCCTCCTGACATCTCTTGAGTGCCCCGTGTTAATTAGAGCTTCCTCAATTCTCTCGCTTGTTGTACCGGCTATAAAGAGCTTGTCATAGCCATCACTGAGCCAGGACTTGAATCTTCTAAGCTGCTCCGGTGCAAAGTGAGCCTCAATCTCTCTGGCACCAAATTCAACCCTCTCAACCTCCACCTCAAGGGGCAGATTATTCACCCATCCAAAATCCCTTATCATCTTTCTAACTGCCTTATCCCCGAACTCCTCTTTGAGATAATATAAAGGTACCAGAGCATCCTTAGGTGTGGGTGTAAACACTCCTATATCAACGTAGACCCCATATCCTATTTTTCCCAAATCCACAAACCTGCCCTTATAAATTCCCCCTTCTCTAACACTCTTCAACCTGTAGGGGACCTCACCAAATTCCTCTCTGAGGAGGTTTGCCGAAATTTCCTCATCCTCACCTTCAAGATTTACTTTAACCCATTGCTTTTGAGTTATGGAGAGCTTCCATGAGACTTCCAAATCACCTATCAAAGAGCTCAATTTTCTGTTAAGCTTTTTAAAACCGCTCCTGTCACCATAAATCTTCTCCAGAATAACCATTTCCATGGCCGCACACCTCTTCCATTCGATAGGCTAACTAGAAAGCGCTGCTTATAAATGTTTGTATGGAAGAAGAGGTGCTGTTAGGATGAGAGAATACTTTGATAATGCTCGTGAAAGAAACTAGAACTACACCCACGCCACGATTATCCTAACAGTACCGAAGAAGAGGCGCTGTTAAAATAATTGTGAGGTATAGTTTTAGCATAAGCATCTCTTATCCTAATAGTAGTATGGAAGAAGAGAATTAAACCAACCCAAGCTCCTTTTCGAGCTCGTGGATTCTCTTCTTAAGTTCTTCAACAATAGCAGAATTATCATATTCCTGAAGCATTGCGCCACAGATAGGACATTGGAATTCATACTCCAAAGCTTCATCAAAAGTAAGCTTTGGATGACCGGGATTTCCACAGTGATAGTAAATCTCCTGAGTTTCCTCCTCGAGCATTCTCCGGAGGGTTTTTAACTCCTCCATTTTCTTTGCCCTGAGGATCTCAGGAAGGCGTTTCGTATCCAAACGCCAGTAATAATAATACCATCCTGTTTCCTTATCCCTAATCCTCTTGAAATCCGCCAGCTTTGTATCATAAAGCATGTAGAGTATTTTGCGAACGGTGTTTACCCTAATTTCCGTAGCCTCGGCTAGTTCTTCATCTGTAGCTTCACCTTTCTTTTCAAGAGCCTTTATAACTTCAACGGCCTCTTCGCCCCCCATATCCATTGCGAGTTCAAGGAGTTCCTTCCTTCCCTTCCTTCTTGCCATTGATGAAACCTCCATCCTCGATTATTTCAGCTTAAGAATAAATTTAATTTTGATAACTTAGAATTTGCCCCAATACATGCTGTCTATTTATAAACTATGTGTGCCCGCCTATATATATGTTTTTGTTTATAAAAGGCGTTCAATGAACAAAAATAGACAGAGGGTTAATCGCTAAAATATTCATCTACAAGTTCCTTGGCTGAAGGCTTATAAACTTCCAGAATCTCCAAATTTTCAATGACGTTTCCTTCCCTTAGTTCCAGCTTAACCCTCCCGCCATAGACCTGCAAATCCAATAATCCATATATTGCATCCTCTGCTTCGAGAGGAGTTTTAAATTTCATTATGAACTCCCCTTCCTTCTCATCAATGAGCTTGACCCAGTACTCGTTCTTTCTCTTGAAGGGGCGTGTTATCTTTGGTTTGAACTTTTCAATGACAACTTCCAATGGATTCACCTCCATCTCTCGGCAAATATCTAAGGGGACATGCTTAAAAAGTTTAGCTTCTCTAAATTTTTTAGCTTAAAAACTTTTAAGCCTTTCTCCAGTGGAAAATTAGGGAAAAATAGGAGGGTAAAAAATGATTACACTCGCACTTTACAACTCATATGACCCCAAAAAACTCCATGACGCCCATTTAAGGGCAATTGCAAGAGCTGCTCCCATATGTTATGCCTTCGAGTTTCATCTGGCCATAGTTGGATTTCCCTTCGACAACAAAAAAGCAGTTGAACTTGCAGAGGAGATAGCCCGGAACACAACCATAGGGGAAAGCGGTAAATACCTCATAGAGCTCTCAAAGAAGGACAAATTTCATGTGCTTGAATTCCCAAAGAAGGGATTCCCCCCGCAGTTCGGACATTTGGTTGCCACAACAAGGAAACCTGACGATAAAAAGGCAATAAAATCAATGGAAATCGCAAAAAGGGCATTAAAGGGAGAAAGTTTTCTCCTCTTAGTTGGGCTTGGAAGGCATGGACTACCGAAAGAGATATTTAAGCTTAGTGAGTACCATTTGGATATAACAGATGGAAGAGGAATAAGCCTTGAAACATGCACTGCAATAGGTTCAATTCCCGCCAAGATTAGAACTCAAATGGAGGCTTTGAAATGGATGAGAAAATGGTGAAGGAAATCAAAGAGACCGTGATTTTTCTTTTGATATCGATTGTGGTCGTTTTTGCACTTAACAGTGGCTTAAAAGTCGCTCTCCACACGGATTCCCCATTAGTGATCGTTGTAAGCGGTTCAATGGAGCCCGTCTTTCACAGGGGAGATGTTGTGTTGCTCAAAGGAGTAACCCCAAATGAGATAAGAATAGGAGATGTCGTTGTTTACAAGAGACCCTTCACAAAATATCCAATAATACACCGGGTCAGGGGGATAGAAGAGTATAACGGAGAAAAATGCTTCGTGATATGGGGGGATAACAACTTTATACACGACTTCTACCCAACTCCCGAAGGCGAAATCCCCTGCGTCCCTGGAAGCGCAATAGAGGCAAAGGCACTCCTGGTTTTTCCGAAAATAGGGTACATTCCAATGGAAATAAAGGAGAAGCTAGGACTGGCATAATCACATAACACAGCATTCATATAGTATCTCCACATCCCTGACTTCCTTCGCCCATTCAATAATTTTTCTCGGGGGATTTGTTATCCTATCGACACCCAGTAGAATGGCTCCCCTATCAAAGTCCAAACGCCATTTTCCTAAGGGACGCATACACCCTATGCTGAGTTCTCCACTGAATTTAGCACGAGCATATCTAACAACCTTCAGGCTTTCTTCAACACCCGGTTTTTTAACGTGCTCCATCTCCGTTCCCTTTGTGGGAATCAAAACGTCGAGAACGAGGACATCTATAGGATATCTCAGGAGCATATCAATGGCATCATACTCCCACCACACCTTTCCAAAGTCCAGACCTATGGTTATGTGAGGTGCCACCTTGACCCCTGCCCCCGTGAGAAGCTCCACGATCCTGAGATAATCCTCCACTTTTTTATCAATTTTATAGACACGTTTTATTACATCATCGCTTCCAACGAAGTCGAGAGAAACCGCATCCACGTATTTAATCCACTCCAGATCCTCTTCACTTATGAAGCCGACGTGGGCATTGATTTTCAGATTGGTCTCCCTCTTGATCTGCTTTATCTCCTCCGCGTATTTGTCAAGAGGAACCTTCAAGCGCTTATCCATGCCCCCGCTGAGGAGGCATCCCGTGTATCCCTGCTCCTCGAGACTTCTGCAGTAATCCACTAAATTGGCCTTCTTAACATGCCTCATGCCTTCGAGATAATGCTTCCCACAGTGGGCACAGTTCAAAGAACAGTAGGTGCCTGTTAGAGATATGGAGGGAAATTTAATGCCCGGGATGTAGATTTTAAGCTTTCTCATAGCTTATCCTCCAAAAAATAAAGGGCTACTTTAGGAAGTTCCATTCCTCAAGTCCGTAGCGCTCTTTTACGAGTTTTTCGACGAGATTGAGTTCATAATCCGTAAGCTCCCCTTCCTCAAGGGGAAACTCTTCAAAGAACTTCTGCTTCAGAAGGCCATATGCTTCGCTCATTGTAAGTTCAATACCTTCGCGTTCCAGGGTGGTGACCCTATCCCATATGCTCGTTATACCCTTATCTTGGAGTTTCTTTTTGGAGACCTTCAGAACCGAGGCTAGGACATCAAGATGTGTCCTGTACATGAAGGTTCCGTGCTGCAGGATAACCCCCTTACGCCTCGTTTGAGCGCTCCCGCTTATCTTCTTGCCGTTGGCTATTATATCGTTGAGTCCCGAAAAGTCCGCTTCCAATCCGAGCTCTCTAAGGGCGCTTACAAGGGGAGATGCCAGAATTCTGTAGCTCCTCTCAATGTCCCTCAAATCCGGGTGAATGCCCTCCCCAACTATCGCGCTGTAGGTAATCTCACCGTATTCATCATGGAACACGCTTCCTCCACCCGTTATACGTCTCACCACAGGGATTCCAAGCTCCGTGCATTTCTCCAAGTTAACATCATGCCTGACGCTTTGAAATCTCCCTATAGTTATCGAGCTGGGCTTAAACACATAGAGCCTGAATGTGTCCTCAACCTTTCCTTTAATCCTCGCATACATTATGGCTTCATCTATAGCCATCTGGATTTCAGGTCTCGCTGCAATGAGGGGAATAAACCGCATGATCATCTCCCCACATTCGCTTCTATCTCCTCAACCTCATCCATCACTTCCTCTTCCTCCTCAAGAAGGAGCTGCTCTTCAAGCTTCTCTTCTATTGATGCCTTCCTCCTCTCCTTCATTGTTAGCTTCTCAGCCTCAGCCACCATGTTTAAAAGAACCGCTGCCAGACGGGCTGCCGTTTCGGTCCTCATGGAAGCCTTGGCTTCCACATCCTCATTGTGTATAACCATGCTGACATTTGCTGGTCTGAAGTTCCCGTAATTGTCCACATACGCCTCCCAGAGGCTCAGAGCGATGTACTTATCCTTCGCACCCATATAAATCCTGATGGTATACCTCGGCTTGTTTCCCATGCAATCACCATCTAGAAATATAACCTTCTCAATAAAAGGCTTTTCTCGAAAACTGTCCATACTGTGGGATAACTGCGGCATCATACTCCGCTTTCTTTTCCCGGAGTGGTGTCAAAAACTTAAATCTAACGCTTCACTGCTTATCCCGATGATCTCAACAGCACGAAATTTTTAAAACCGGGGGGATAATTCTAAAATGCCCGATGAAGAATTCAGCCTTACCTGACTCATGATGAAGGAGTGACGGACTGAGGGTTCTCAAAAGGTGATCTCATGGAAAGTGCATATAAGCCTCTCATGGCAAGTATCTTTGGGAATATCCTTCTGGCTATTTTAAAAATCGCTATCGGGTTCATATACTCAAGCCTCGCTCTGATGTCAGATGGCGTCCATTCACTCTCCGATGTTATAACGAGCATCATTGGTTATTTTGGTGTTAAAATCGCCTCAAAGCCTGCGGATAAGAGCCATCCCTTCGGACACTCACGTTTTGAACCCCTGTTTGCATTCTTTATAGGTATGGCACTCTTCCTCGTGGCTTACGAGATAGGGAGGGACTCGCTGGAGAGAATGCTCTCAAGTTACGTGCTTGAAGTGAATGCACTGATGCTGGGTGTTACGGTGGTTTCAATACTTTCAAAGGAGGCAATGACCCGGTACTCCCTCAAGGTTGGAAGAAAGCTCAACAACCAGATACTCATAGCCGACGCTTACCACCACAGGAGCGATGCCCTAAGCAGCGTTGCCGTTTTAATAGGACTTCTGCTCCAGAAATTCGGTTTTTCATATGGAGATGCCCTGGCGGGCTTTATGGTAGCTCTCCTGATAGGAAAGGTTGCGGTTGAGGTTGTGCTCAAAAATGTGAGCTATCTAACGGGAACTTCTCCCCCCTTCGAACTCTGCGAGCGGATAAAGGAAACCACACTCAGCGTGAAAGGTGTTGAAGGTGTTCATGATTTGAGGGCTCACTATGTGGGTCCAAAGCTTCACGTTGAGCTCCACATAGAAGTTTCCCCGAAACTCACGCTGAAAGAAGCCCATGACATTAGTGAAGAGGTTAAGAACAGGATAGAAAATTTGGACGAGGTTGAAATAGCCTTCGTCCATGTGGATATAAAGGGAGTTACAGATTAGAAAGAACCTCCCTCAAATCTCTAAGAAATGCTTCCAGGTGTTCCTGTTTAACGTGAGGCATCATAACAATTCTTATATATCCTCTGTGAGCACTTATCCCCCATCCCTTTGTCTTCAGGATGGTTTCCACTTCTCCGAGCTTCTCAGACCCAAAGGAAACTATATTGAGAACGGGCTCTCTTATAAGATGGACACCGCTCATGGATTTTATCCGCTCTGCAAACCATCTCGAAAGTTTCATAGCTTCTCCGACAATCGTTTTGTAGCCCTCAAAGCCGAGATGATTCAAAAGTGCCCATACTGCTATAGCATTAGCCCCCGGTCTTGTTCCGGTTATCATAGGATGGGAAACCTTCCCTCCCGCCAGATAGGGAGCTGGAATGCTTATGGATTCCACAAACTTCTTTTTCCTGAAGATTATTCCTCCCGCCGGAATCGGCGCCATTCCCATTTTATGAGGGTCTATTGTTATGCTCTGCACACCTTTGAGCTTAAAATCGAAGTCCGGAATGTCATATCCCAAAGCCTTGGCAAAGGGAATTACAAAACCGCCAAAAGCCGCGTCTACATGCAAGGGTACCCCATAATCCACTGCCAGGTCGGAGAGGGAAGGTATATCATCAACAACACCCAGACCCGTTGTTCCGGCTATTCCCACAATTCCTATCGTGCTATCGGTAATTTTATTCTCCACGTCCCTGACATCAACAGAATGGTCTTTTTTCAGCTTTGCCCATACCAGCTCGACGCCCAGAAGATCGCTTGCCTTCAAAAATGAGAAGTGAGCACTCTCGGGGAGGATAAGTTCAGGATTTTCAACATCGCTTCTGTTTCTAAAAGCTCTAACCGCCAGGATATTTGCCTCTGTTCCACCGCTAACTATGTTGCCATGAGCTTTTTTTAGATGGAGGAGCTCCCCAAGCATCTGAATGGCTTCCCTTTCAATTTCTCTGCTTCCCACATGGAGCCCGGGATCTCCCAAATTTCTATCCATATATTTCATAACGACTTTTCGTGCTATTGGATGAGGATATGTGCACATTGAACCCAGAATCTTGCCTGAATCAAAGGTTAAATCCAAACTTAGACGTTTCTCAAGCTCTTCCAAAACTTCCTCCTCGCTTCTGCCGTTCTCTGGAATCATTCTCCCACCCTGCATAGGGTTGTACACCGCACGTTTAAACTTTGTGCTTAACCCTGAGCAGATAGGATTTGAAGAATATCGGAGTGGTAAGTGCCGTGAGCATGGAGACTATAACTATAGCCGCAAAGAGGGTTTGGTTAATTAGCTGACTCTCGAGACCAAACTTCAGAACCGCAAGTTCCAGGCTCCCTCTCCCTCCCATCCCAATCCCCACGAGGATCGCCTTGTCCCAGCTAAACCTGAAGAGTTTCATTCCAAAGCTGCATCCTATAAGCTTCCCCAGGATTGCCGCAAAGTAAAGGAGGACTATCAAGATTAAGTTTATATCATTCACCTCGGGATGAAATATCAACCCAACATAGATGAAGAACAGGGGGATGAAGAACTCCGTCAGAACAACCTGGAGTTCGCCAATAAGCTCGTTAAGCTTTATACGACTTATAATTAGGGGATCCTTCCTCTCCCGTAAACGGCTTATTGTGAGCCCTGCCAGATATGCCCCTATAATGCGGTTCAATCCAACCTCTTCGGCAAGCAGTGCCAGAAAGAACGTCAGTATCAGGGAAAAGGTGAAGAATGTGTTTGAGTCTCTTATTATGCTGCTGATCTTTTTGGAGCGTTTGAAGAAATATTCCGAGACCAGCAGAATACTCCCTATGAAAATTGCGATTTTAACCGTTAGAATGCCCAGAGAAGGAAGGTTAAACTCCCCTCTAGCTAAAGCGGTTATAACACCTATCAAATAAACGGCTATGATATCATCGGTAAACGCCGCCCCCATCAGAATTGAAGAGACATCTCTATCCGTTCTCTCACGCATTATAACTCCGCTTGTGACCTCAATCGCAGTATTACCCAGGACGGCACCTGCAAATACAGCTGCGGCAAGTCCATATTTTCCAAAATAGTAAACCGTCGAAAAGCCAAATATAAAGGAGAAAGCCACTCCAAAACTTGCCACAACAATGGCTTTAATCTTATTTGTGGCTATGGTGGCAAAATTGCTCGTTAAACCCGTGTAGAGCATCATCATGATTAAGCCAAATTCGGAGAGAACTTTAAGTTCCTCACCGGGAGATACTATGTTAAGGACAAAAGGACCAAGAACAATGCCCGTCAAAACATGTGCCACTATGGGATGTATATCCTTCTTCTCAAAGAGCCATTCTAAACTTTTTGCAGAAACGAGAAGTATTGAAAGGTCCAAGATGTACACTCACATCCTCCTCCCCAACAGTGCCCCTGCTATCCACAGCACCATTAGGATTATAGCCAAGATCATTGCAATCATTGCTCCTCTGGATGTTCCGAAGACTATTGGAATTGGGCCTATCATTATGATGCCGCCCCCTTCGACATCCGCCTCTCCACTTGAGGCACTCATGATGGTTCCTATGAAGATCATCAAAAACCCGAGGAATATCACCGCCATTCCCAGCATTATGAGAAGCTCTCCCCTCATATTCATCATCATCTTAAATTAGGTCTTCACTTTTTAAATGTTATACCCATACCCTTGGACTAATATGTTATGCTCCTCAGAGCCAAATGCCGTTTAAGCAACAAGTGCATGGAGCAACCACGGAGTTCATTGCTCTCATACCCCGCCCTGAAGGGCAGGGACAAAAACTAACCCACCCTCACCTGTACCCAAAAGAGTTATTAAACTTTGAGGAATTCAAAAATTGAGGACAATGTTGGTGCTTGTGGATCTGGATGATACCCTCTGCAACACATGGGACGCAGCCAAGTGGAGTATCCTGAGGTTGCTTCCTCACCTACTGAGAAAGAGAAAGATAAGGGCACTCGTGTATATCCTGAGCCAGAGGTATAAGGAGCTCGAACAATCAAAGGAACTTCACATTCTGGATCTGGATAAGATCCTCGAGAATTTCATGGAAAGGGTCTATAGAAAAATTTCGAACAGAGACCTTCAAGAGATGGTAGAGTTAGTTGACAGAACTTTTTTCTCAAATTTAAAGCTTTATCCAGACGCAAAAGAATTTCTGGAAGAACTGAAGAATATGGGAGCTAAAATAGTCCTCGTAACCGATTCTTCTTCATACTGGCAGAGAAAAAAGCTCGAATATCTCGGGATTAAGGATTATTTTGATGAGTTAATAATAAGCGGTGAAACGGGGATAAGCAAGCTGGAGCCCCACAACTTTTTTCTAGCCAAGAAGATGTTTCCAAAGGAGAGCGAGATTTATATGGTTGGGGATAGGGACGAGACGGATATGAAGGGCGGGAAGACAATAGGGGCTACAACAATCCTTGTAAGGAGAGGTTATTTTCAATCCAGAAGGCATGAACATGCAGATTATATTGTGAAAGACCTCCTGGAAGCCCTGGAGGTGATAAAAAATGAGCATGAAAAGCGAGCTTAAGAGGAAAGCCCTTCATCTGACAGGTTTAACAGTTCCCATCATTTACCTGCTCTTCGGAAGAACTGTGACTATCCGCTTTGTGTTATTCTTCTTTGTTCTCTTTCTGATTCTGGAGCCCTTTAGAATTGTGGAAGAACTTAGGGATAAGGTGAAGAGGAGGCTGCACCTCTACATGAACGAAGAAATTGTAAGCCACATTGAGAAGGAAATAGACAGCCTGGCCAGAGAGGAAGAAAAGAAGAGAATAGCAGCCCATATTTACTTCACAGCTGCAGCATTAATAGTTCTATATTTCTTTCCTGCAGAAATAGCCATAGGCGCGATCACAGTTGCAACCCTTGGAGACGCCATGGCAGCCATAATAGGAAAGCCCTTTGGAAAACATCGCTTTAAAAACGGGAAGAGCCTAGAAGGAAGCTTAGCATTTTTCATAACCGCCCTTCTGATACTCGTCCCCCTGATAGACCTGCCCCACGGGATAGTTGGAGCTCTAGCCGGGACATTAGTGGAATTTCATGGACTTCCACCGGACGACAACTTCTCAAATCAATTGATAATCGCTTTGGTTTTGTATGCATTTGGGATACTGGTGGGATAAGGCATTGGATTGGGCGGGATACTTCAAAAATGAGAACATAGGATGTTCGTTGCACTTGACTGGACAATGAAGTTTCAGGCAACAGTATTCATCCACAGAAAATATTTATATACCTTACTCTTAATATCACCAATAGTGATAACTGGCGGAGGTGCAGGAATGGAAAGGATAAATTTCATCTTCGGCATTCATAATCATCAGCCTCTTGGTAATTTTGGATGGGTCTTTGAGGATGCCTACAATAATGCATACAGGCCGTTTATGGAGATTCTGGAAGAATTTCCCTCCATGAAGATGGCTGCCCATTTCAGCGGCCCTCTCCTGGAATGGCTGAATGAAAATAAGCCGGATTATATCGATCTTTTGAAAAGGTTGGTAAGAAAAGGGCAGCTGGAAATCGTTGTCGCCGGCTTTTATGAACCTGTTCTGGCTGCGATCCCCAAGGAGGATAGACTCCTCCAGATCCGGATGCTCAAGGATTTTGCAAAAAAGCTCGGATATGAAGCAAGGGGAGTGTGGTTAACGGAGAGAGTGTGGCAGCCCGAGCTCGTTAAAAGCCTCAGAGAGGCGGGTATAGATTATGTAGTCGTTGATGATTATCATTTCATGAGTGCTGGGTTAAGCAAAGAAGAGCTGTACTGGCCCTATTACACGGAAGATGGTGGAGAGGTTGTAGCGGTATTTCCAATAGACGAAAAACTCAGGTATTTGATTCCCTTTAGACCTGTAGATAAAACTATTGAATATCTGGAAGGGTTGAGGAGTGAGGATCCCTCAAAGGTTGCCGTTTTCCATGATGATGGGGAGAAGTTTGGGGTATGGCCCGGAACGCATGAGTGGGTCTATAAGAGAGGCTGGCTCAGAGAGTTCTTTGATACCATAACAAGCAACGAAAAGATTAACTTAATGACTTACTCCGAGTATCTGAGCAAGTTTACTCCAAAAGGTCTGGTTTACCTCCCAATAGCCTCATACTTTGAGATGAGCGAATGGAGTCTACCGGCAAAACAGGCAAAGCTCTTCGTTGAGTTCGTCGAGCAGCTAAAGGAGGAAGGGAAGTTTGAACGCTATCGTGTCTTCGTCCGTGGAGGCATTTGGAAGAACTTCTTCTTCAAGTATCCAGAAAGTAATTTTATGCACAAGAGAATGCTAATGGTTAGTAAGCTTGTTAGGGAGCATGAAGAGGCGAGGAACTACATTCTAAAGGCCCAGTGCAACGATGCATACTGGCACGGCGTCTTTGGAGGTGTTTATCTGCCACATTTAAGAAGGACAATTTGGGAGAATATAATCAAAGCCCAGAGCTACTTCCCAAGCGAGGCTAAAGTCTTAGATGTAGACTTCGACGGCAAAAAAGAAGTCA
>NZ_JBMXHE010000052.1:0-3967 GCF_053987695.1 Palaeococcus sp. (in: euryarchaeotes) | reverse complement strand
GCAAATTGGTGGTATGTGGTGAAAGCCCGGTTCTCACGTTCACGGAGTGGAAAATACGAGTATGCCTACTGTAGGATTAAGGATATAAGCCTCGTGGGGAAGACCTTCGACGTATTGAAGGGCGAAGTGAGCGGCAGGACGGTTCTTATCTTCGTCGAGGAAGAACGAGTTGCACAACAGTTGCACAACTTCACTGGAAAAAACGACCTCGTAGAAGTCCTCACGAAGCTTTTTTTCCATAAAACCGGAGATACGCAAAAATCGAAGCCCGTAGAAGTTGCAGGTGGTATGGAGCACGTAAAATGGTGCGGTGGCCGGGATTTGAACCCGGGCTTGCGGCGTGGCAGGCCGCAGTCCTAGACCAGACTAGACTACCACCGCGCTTGCCGCCGATAGATATTAGGAAAGGGGAGCATTTATAAGGTTTTCGGTGATTTTAAATTAGTGAGAGGTGATACACGTGATAATTGAGACTCCTAAGAGACTTCATCTGGGATTGATAGATCCTTCCGCATCGGTGGGAAGACGTTTTGGAGCTTTGGGTGTAGCATTGGAAGGGGGATACAGAATAAACCTGACTCCTCATGATGAGCTCAAGGTTATATGTGCCGAAAAGGAGGATAGAGAAACAATAACCTTCGTAGTTGCGAAGATGAACGAGCACTTTAGAACGGGTTTTAACTACCGCATTGAAGTTGAGAGAGCAATTCCAAGACATGTAGGATTGGGCTCGACTACCCAGCTTTGCCTGGGTGTAGGAATGGGTATTTCAAAGCTCAACAATTTGCATTTGAGCGTTGAGGAACTTGCAGCTATTCTAGGGAGGGGAAAAAATTCGGGAGCTGGGGTGTATACCTTCAAGTATGGAGGCTTAGTAATCGATGGTGGTGTTAGAGGAAGCATCCCTCCCCTCATAGTGAGAGAGGAATTTCCTGAGAACTGGGCTTTTTTGCTGGTTATTCCCGAGATCAAAAGAGGATTCGATGAGGAAGAAGAAAAGCCCGTTATGGAAGGGCTTTCTGGAAAACCCGAAATTGCCGGGGAAATAAGCCATCACATCCTTCTTGGACTTCTTCCCGCACTTAAGGAGGTGGATATTAAGTCCTTTGGCACCCATTTAAGCGAGATACAGAGATTGGTGGGCAGACACTTTGAAAAGTACCAGGGAGGGGAGTTTAGAGAGGACGTTAGCCTTTTACTTGAATTCATGAGAGAAAACACCTATGGATGGGGGCAGAGCTCCTGGGGTCCTACCGTTTATGGACTAATTAAAAAGGAGGAATATCAAAATTTAAGCTTAAAACTTCATGAATTCCTGAGAGAGAATGGGATAAGAGCCAAAATTGAACTTGGAACCCCAAGAAACAGAGGAGCTGATTTCATGGAAAGAAATGCATATCTGATGAAGCTCATAAACAACGTGGCAAAAAGGTGAGTCCATGACCGTTAAGATGAAATACTCGAAGGATAAAGAAAGAATAGAGAAGCTTAAAGAAATTTTGAGTGAGCTCGGCTTGGAGTGTGCCCGCACCATAGAAGAAAAAGTTGACCTCCAGTTTTCCGCTTTGGAAGATCTTCACAGGAATTTAAACAACGATGAACTCTTCATCAAGCTCGTGCTTGCTAATGCTATCGTCTCCTACCAGCTTTCGGCAACTGGGGAAGAGTGGTGGTGGGAATTCTCCCGTTATTTTTCTCAAAATTTTCCCAAGGCTAGCATAAAGGAAGCATATTTCGAGTTCCTCCCTAGTTCAAGGACAAACAGGCGCTTGGGGAGTGTTAAACTAAAGCGCTTGGAGAAGTTTGAACCATTTCTTGAAAGAATGACTTTAGATAACCTCAAAGCATATTATAGTGATATGCTCAAGTTAAGGGATGATTTGGCAAAAGCGTTGAGCTCCAAAAAAGATGCTAAAACAGTGGTTTTTGCCGTTAAAATGTTTGGTTATGCCGCGAGAATATCATTCAATGAATTTAAGGCGTATCCAATAGGAATTCCAATTCCTGAGGATATAAGAATAATGAATTATACAAAACGCTTTACAAATGAGCCTTCCACAAATTTTTGGAATAGGATAGCTAAAGAAGTCGGAATCCCTCCCCTTCATATTGATTCCATAGTGTGGCCGGCGCTTGGGAAACATGGGGAAGTAAAATCGCGCCTTAAGCAGCACTGTCCTAAATGGAAGCTAGTCCTTGAGTTAGCGGAATTTTAGTCAAAATTCCAAAAATTCTTCCGTTAACTTTTTATACTCCTCTGAGAGACTCCGGCACGGTGATGGCAAATGTTGGACAAAATAAAATATATTAAAGCCGAAAAAATGTTGAAGCTTTTTTCTATCGCCCTTAGGGTGAGCTACTGCCATCATCATTGAAGGCTTTTCTCCTAGAAATGTTCAAGTTAGTGGACGGTTTTTAATCAACAACTCATTGGGGGGGTTATTTTGAAGAAGGATTTATTTTCAGAATCAGAAAGATTGGCAGACATTACAAAATATCTAAGGCGAACTTTCGAACTCTGGGGCTACAGAGAAGTGTTCTTGCCCAGTATAGAGGAGTTCAACGAAGATCTAAGAAAAGGCACAAAATTCGCCTATAACAATGAATTTTACATAATAAAACCCGATCTTACATCCCAGATACTCACCAACCTTAAAGTGCCTAGGAAACTTAAGCTTTACTACATAAGCGAAGTCTTAAATGGAGGGGTTAAAGGTGAATGGCAGGCGGGGCTTGAATTCATTGGAGGGAAAGATACTAAAATGCAAGTAGAAGTGCTTTTAGCAGTTATAAGTTCTCTTGAAGCTCTTGGGATCGAGGAGTTCTATATAGATGTGGGCAGTTTGAAGGTCTGGGAAAACGTGTTAAAAGACATAGAGGAATTCAAGGAATCTGTATTTAACGCTCTGACCAAAAGAAACTTTGAAATCATTGAAAGACTGCCTATAAACGAGGAAAAGAAAGAAGAACTCTGGAAACTTTTCAACTTTAGAGGAAGGAAGTGCACCTATGAAAAACTCAACAGAATAGTTGAAATGGTTGACGACAAAAGGATCTTCATAGACTTTGGAACCATACGCCCTCTACCCTACTACAGTGACATAATCTTTGAAGTCTATTCTCCAAAGATTGGAAAACCGTTAGGAGGGGGAGGGGAATATATCTTCAAAGGGGTTAGTGCTTTTGGCTTTGCATTCGATTTAAACGCACTTTCAAAACTCTTTGACGGGAAGATAGAGAAGAGCAGAAAGAAGATTAAAGGAGAGCTCAAGGAAGCTTACAAACTTGCCCGGGCATTAGTAAAGCTCGGAATTCCCGTGGAGGTGGAATGATGAGGTTTGTTCTTCCAAAAGGTAGGCTCTTCAGAGACTCAATCGAAATTCTAAAAAAAGCAGGGATTGAGCTTAAATCTCCAGAGAACAGAGAGCTGATAGTAAGAAACGGTAGGTATGAACTCTTACTTGCGAGGTCTTTTGATGTGCCCGTTTACGTTGAACATGGGGTGGATATAGGCATAGCAGGGAGCGATGTCGTTGAGGAGAGGAGGAGTGATGTTCTAATTCCCCTAGAATTACCATTTGGAAAATGCAGATTAAGCCTAGCAATGCTTGGGGAAAACCTTGTAAGCGTTGAAGAGATGGACGGTTTTAGAATAGCCACCAAATACCCAAGCCTTGCAAGGAGGTTCTTTGAAAGTAAAGGAGTCGAGGTCGAAGTGATAAAGCTTCACGGAAGCATCGAACTTGCCCCAAAAATCGGGATTGCAGATGCTATCGTTGACATCGTCGAGACGGGAAACACATTGAGAGCCAATGGGTTGGTTGAGGTGGAGAAGATCATGGATGTTTCCGCCCTGCTTTTGGTTAATAGAATTTCTCAGAAAACCCAATTTAAGGAGATTAATGAGCTCGTCTTAAAAATTAAGGGGGTTATCAAAGATGGATCTTGAGTTGGAAAGCTATGTGGC
>NZ_JBMXHE010000051.1:0-4618 GCF_053987695.1 Palaeococcus sp. (in: euryarchaeotes) | reverse complement strand
CTTGACTCTGAGAAGAATTTTCAGCGCGTAACACATTACCCCAAGCAGTATCCGCGTCACAGTAATCTCTCTCAGAAAACAAGGCATCCTGTCACCAAACCAGGTTGCAAAAGCACCCCAGAACCCCCTCCTGTGCTTATACTCCTTCTCGGAAAACACTTCATCCCTCCTCTTACTGCCAAAACCATCCGGAGGATTCTTAGTCTTTTTGATAATCGGTTTGTAACCCTTCTCCACCACAATGTTCAGAACTTTCTTCGAATCATAAGCCCCATCAGCATAAAAATTCCCAGAACCTTCGGGCAGGACTTCAATCAGCTCGTTTTCAGAAGTCGTGATTTTCACAGCGACCGGATACAGTAAGCCCGGCAGGATTCTCGTTATCGCTTGGACTTCTATTCTGTCCTTTTTTTATTTGTGAGGATTGTTGAGTCTGCTTGAGTGCCGGCGTAAGGTAATTCCTGAAGTTTTTTCAGGAGGTGGTTTGTTAATTCTTCCAAGTTCAGTTTTTTCTCCCAGTTGTGGAGGGTTGAGTAGTGAATGTTTGCTCTGAAGAATTCTCTGCCGTAATGCTGTGCGTCTCTGAGGGGTAGGTTGTAGTATTGTTTGAAGAGGAGTACTGCTATTATTGTTTTTACTGGGAATTTTTTGGATTTTGGCAGGTTTTTCAGTTTTCCTTCTGATTCTAAGTCTGCTAGAACGTCCAGGATTGCAAATGCTACGCTCTCAGGGTCTTTTAGTCTGGGATCCCATCTGGGGAGCATGAGAATCACCTGGAAGAATTCAGCAAAAATTCTAAATAAAGGTTACTGTAAACAAGCCCTGCTAACTCATTGAGTTTATGAGCCACTGATATTATTCTCTCCCTCTACTGCTCTCGCGATTATTTTTTGTGAGATTTCTTCGATGAGTTCCTTTTCCTCCTTCTCCTCAAACTCTTTCAGGAGTACGCTTTCTTGAGTCCTGTCCAGAACATTTGGCGGGAGGTACAGGATGAGGAGTGATTCATTGGAAATCACGTAATCCCTGAGCGAGAACAAAAACTTTGCAACTGAAGGAAAGTCATTGTAAAGAATGAGGTATTCAACTCCCTCGAAATACACGATTACCTTCCCGCCATTCTCCCTCAAAAACCTGAGAATAGCATCTTGAAGCATGTGGAGCTTTGTAGGGTCTACTGCATCCTTTTCCTCCACTCTACTCAGCCATATGAACTCATCAGGTTCTAAATGATATTTCTCTACCCACAACTCCTTTTTCATTCTGCTCACGACAAGCAGTCCGCTTGAAATCTCCGACAGGAATGCTACCCCTCAGGACTTGCCGGCTTTTTAAATGCATACGCCCCGGATGTTGGTAAAGTTGGAGTTTTTCACGATGTTGTTTTGGTTTTGCTTCTTGAGAGCTCAAAGCTCTGAGATAGAATAAAACGAAGGAAGATAGAAGTATGACGGAAATACTATATGTGATTGCATAAGTTATCCATATCTCGATTTTAATTAGAGAATCCACTACTACTAAGATTGCTCCTATGAAGTAAAGAGAAACCGTGGTTAGGAAGTTTTTAGCTAATTTTTTCCGGGTTCGTTGAGCTTCCTATAGTATGAATAGGCTATTTTCATAATGAAAGCACTAATTATTCCGAGAAGGACTCCAGCAATAACTCTAGGGAGGTCTAGGTACATTGTCTCACCCCTAAAGGAGTCCCTCAATCTCCTAGTTTACGATAAGCCTTAGTTGCAAATCATAGCCCTCTCTCTGAAGCAGGTGAGAACTTAATCTCGTTGGGGGTCACCGTATAATACCATGACTTCATGGCGTACTCGACAAAAGGACTTCTAATTATTATGAGCTTTCTTTTGATCTCATTCCCCTTAATTTCTATTCCAAACTTAAAGACATTGAGAGCGAAGCTGTTCACCATTTCCACAATGCTCTCTGAGAATATTTTAACATCGAAAGGTATGAGAACATTGTTATTCTCGCCCTTCGAGAGAGTCCTAATAATTGCAGGGATCATTACGGGAAGTTCTTTTGGGTATCTGACTCCATAGAGATCGAGGCCCAAAACAAGGAATAGAGTATTGCTTTTTGCCCCTAACGCTGTTCCAATCCTGCCAATGATAATCTCCGCATCTTTTGTCTGGATAAGAAGGTCTGGGTTTAGCTCTTCTTCAAGAAAGGGGTTTATAGAGATTAGATATACGCCCTTAAAGGCCTCAGGAGCATTTTTGTATATTGACTTTAGGTACTTTGAGATGGAAACGTACGCATCTTGAAAAGAGATTATTACAAACTCTTCATACTCTCCTCTTAGCCTTTTTATTAGGTAGTAAATCACGCTTTCGATGTCGCTCCCTATCGCATGGTTAAGGAGCATTGGAGTTATCCTTTTTGATGCTGCGACCATTAGTTCGAGGGGGTTCATTTATCACTCACCGTAAATCCTCTTTACATGCTCCACCAGCTCCTCCAACGAGTTGACTTCTACTCCCTCCCCAAGTTGACTCTCAAGCTTGTTTATGATTACCATCTCCAATAGCCGAGCACTGTACTCTCCAAAAAGCTTTGAAGCAGCATCCTTGAATTCCTGTGGGTTTTCGTACGCAACCTCGAGCCCCCTATTCATCTTAGCCCTGAGATGTGCCTCCAAAACTGCCTCCAGACCCGGAGCTACTTCCTTAAGAGCTGCAGAGATAGCCTTAACCAAAATCTCTTCACCTTTATTCATAAATTTCCACCCCCTTATCAGTGATTTCGTATTTGTGTATCTTCCTTGAGTGGTTTGACGCTCTGGATTTTATGATGGTCATCCTTCTTTCTATGTTCCCATTATGTATTTCGTACTTGAGTCCTATTATAACGTCCACCATGGTGCTCGCTCCTGTAAACGGCACCACTTCAAAGTCGGTTCCCTCGTTTAACGTAAAGTATACGGTTATCCGGTTTGCTTTTATCACCAGACCGAGGTATCTGAGCATTTTTGCAAGTTCCTTCTCGTCCATATGCTGCCTCAGGGATGTCAAACTATCTATCACGAGAGCTTCTGGCTTGAACTCTTCTATTATTTCCCTAATTTTCAGGAAAGTGTACACAGGAGTCCTGCTTTCCGGAACCCATGTAAAGACCTTGAGGTTCTCTTTCATTGCCTCTTCTATTGGTATGCCATAGTTCTCGGCAACCCTTATTATCTGATCCATTGGCTCCTCAAAGGAGATATAAACGGCCTTTCTTCCCTGCAAGGCGTTGGCTATGACAAAGTGCAGGGCAAAGGTGCTTTTTCCAGTTCCCGTCATGCCAACAAGTAAAACGCTCGACCCTTTGTAGACTCCCCCTTCGAGCATTTTGTCGAGTTTGTCTATGCCAGTGGTAATTCTTTCTACTGTATACTCTATTTCTTCTCTCTCCAGTTCGGGAATCACCAGAAATTCAATTCCCTTTTGAGTTATCACGTACTCGTACTGAGACTTTTCAACGCTTCTCCTTCTCATTTTCTGAATTTCCATTACCCTTCTTGTGACTTCCCCAAAGGACTCATATCTGAGTATGACAACACCATCGACCACGAACTCCTCAATACCATAACCTATTTTTTCGGCCCCTACAGGTTTTTCGGCGATTAAGAGGGCGGTTGAGTTGTAAGCCTTTATGAACCTCCCGAGCACTGTGTGGAGGAATATTCTTGTCTTCTCAGCACCTAGAACCTGAGCAAAGACGCTTATGGAGTCAATAACAACTCTTTTTGGCTGGAATTTTGCTATTTCTTCAATTAAAAGTCCTATTTCCTTGTCTATGGTTTCTTTGCTGACTGTTACAAGGTCTATGAACTTGAAGAGTCCTTTGTTTTCGAGCTCTTCGAAATCCATTCCTAGTTGCCTCATTGACTCGTAGAACTCGCTCTTGGTTTCCGCAAGCGAGACATAGACGCCCTTTTCTCCGAACTTCTTGGCTCCATTGTATAAGAATGTACCCGAAAATATTGTCTTTCCTGCTCCCGGTTCTCCAGCTACCAGAATCAAGGAGCCATCTGGAAAGCCATCTTTAAGAACATGCTTATCAAAATACTCAATTCCAGTTCTCGCCATTTCTATCCCCCCTATCATAAATTACTAAACCTAAAATATTTAAAGGTTATTCTGAACCGGATCTCATCCCGCCCTAAAGGGCGAGGCTTGAAAAGAAAAAAAGTCAAAGTCAAACTCAGCGTTATAGCGGACAACTCATCAATAATAACGATAAAAACCGGGCTGAACTATGAGGGTGAAAGCACTAACTGAAAAGGGTATATCCATAAGCCACCACGAAGTGCTCGGCCACTACGGAATACGGGTTTCACCATGCCTCCACAATACAAAGGAAGAGGTAGAACTATTTTTAGAAGCACTTGGGGGGCTAAAAGCGGTTGAAGTGTATTCTCTCCTTCATCACTTCCCATTTTTTGTGCTCGCTTTTTTCTTCGGCGGGATAGCCTATCCCAATAATACACAAGACTCTTATGTTTTCAGGAATTCCAAGAAGCTCTCTGACATATTCCTCGGCGCTCTTTTCCCTGTTGTGAGCCCTATCCAAAACATGCCCCCAGCAGGCACCAAGACCAAGAGCAGTGGCCGCTAGCTGA
>NZ_JBMXHE010000050.1:0-17414 GCF_053987695.1 Palaeococcus sp. (in: euryarchaeotes) | reverse complement strand
ATAACATTATCAAAAGTACTTCTCTTATCCTAACAGCATGTCGTCAAGAGTACTGTCAGGATAACTGAAAGAACTTTCCAATAGTACTTCAGAAAAAGAAGGAGGAACCAAAATGGTGGCTACTGGGTGATTTCAGCCTTCATCGGAATAGACTGAGTTATCTTCACGCGAGTTTCGGGCATAGTGGTTCAGGAGTTTGAAGGAGCGGGCTCTGGAATAATTTCAGGAGCAAATATTGAAGGGAATTTGCTTTCTGGTATATGGTTGGTCCTCTGCCTGATGACACAACTGAATGGCTTCAGAAGGTGATGCCCCAGTTATCCTGACAGTACTCTTGACGACATGCTGTTAGGATAAGAGAAGTACTTTTGATAATGTTATAAAAGGGACTAAAACTACACCATTTTCAAGCATGCCACAATTATCCTGACAGTATGCAGCCAGCATGAATAAGTTTTTTAAGCCCTTCAGGATAGGTGATCATTATGAAGGTATACAAGCTTCGTGTCAAAGAGGAGTATTTTCAAATGATAAAGGGAGGCAAAAAGGTTATTGAGGTTAGGCTCGCCTTTCCCCAGTATAGGGGGATGAAGCCAAAGGATAAGCTTCTTTTCAACGATTTAATTCCCGCTGAAATCATATGGGTTAAGAGGTATGAAACTTTCAGACAGGCTTTGAGGGAAGAACCCATAAAAAAGATATTTCCCGATGAGCCCGATTTTGAGGATGCTGTTAAGCGCTTCCACAGGCTTTACCCAAAATGGAAGGAGAACAGGTATGGTGTTTTGGCGATCCGCTTCAGGCTCTTGAAGCCGGGCGGGGATGAAAATGGAGCACCTGAAGTTTGATGGTAGATATAAGGATGCCCTCATCTCGGGGAGGAAAAGGGCCACCATAAGGTTAAACAGGGTTAGCTTAAACCCCGGTGATGAGGTTTTAATACATTCAGGAGGCTATGTTTTGGGACTTGCTAGAATTAGGAGGGTGGAGCGAAAAAAAGTTAGGGAGCTCACGGATGAGGACGCAAAGCTTGATGGGTTCAGAAACAGGGAGGAGCTCATAAGGGCCCTCGGGAAACACTATAGAAATCTCAGTTCTGAGATGGATATCACACTCATCGAGTTTGAACTTGTAGAAAAGTTTCAAAAACCTGTGCTCTCTGCCGATTTCCCCTATGAAGGGAATTTACCTCTTGAAATCGCCGAAAAGGCTTTAAAATATCTGGATCTCCAGGAGGAGGATGAAAGACTGATCAGGCTGTTTTTGAGGGAGGGGAGTTTGAGAAAAGCTGCATATAAACTTGGCGGACTACACGAACGGCATAAAATACGAAAAGCACTGAGAAGGGCATATGAAGAGCTTAAATCAAAGGGAATAATGGAGCCCAAGTTCACTCCTTAGGGGACTCCTTTGAGAAGGAGAACTTAACAGGATATATTGTAAAGTTATTGCCCACGAGCCTGTGGAGTTCTATCTTAAACTCCTCAAGTCTCGTTTCATCTTTAAAATCCACCTTTGCTATGAAGTCGTATTCTCCATAGAGCCAGTATCCCTCCACAGGGAGCTTCTCAAGTACTTCATCTCTAACGCCCCATATGAGGAGTATAGCTTCGAGTTCGTTCACCTCCAACCTCACGTTAATTTTTCCCTATTTATTATTTTTGCAATTTCTTCGGTTTTTTTGTCAAGATTCCAGAATTTTTCCCTTTTTAATTTGTCATTTATACAACAGATAGTTTTTAAATTCGAAATATTTAACGGGCACATAATAAACGTTTTAACGCTGAATGGGCAATATCAAATGGTGGTGCTCATGATTAAGGCAGTATTCTTTGACTTCGTTGGGACCCTGATTACAAAGGAGGGAGAAAACACAACCCATCAGAATATTGTAAAGGAAGTTTTGAGGAAAGCTAAGAGTGATCTTGACTACATGAAAATATGGAGGGAATATGAAGCCATTTCAAGCCGTATGTTCAAAGAACTGGCTGGAAAGCCCTACAAACCTGTGAGGATAATAGATACGGAAGCTATAGAAGAAGTTGCCAGGAAATATGGCTTTAAAGTTACCCCAGACTTCTGGAGCATACATTTAGAAATGCATCAAAAATACGGTGAGCTCTTCCCCGAAGCACTTGAGGCTTTAAAGGGCTTGAGGGAGAAGGGATACCACATTGGGATGATAACAGATTCAGACAACGATTATTTAAGGGCTCATCTGGAAGCTCTAGGACTTTTGAATTCCTTCGATAGCATAACCACGAGTGAGGAAGCGGGCTTCTTTAAGCCACATCCGAGAATCTTTGAGCTTGCTTTGAAGAAGGCGGGGATCAAAGGAGATGAGGCAATATACGTTGGGGATAACCCTGAGAAGGATTGTGTGGGAGCAAGGCAAGTTGATATGACCAGCATTCTTCTGGACAAAAAAGGTGAAAAAAGAGAACTCTGGGGAGAATGCGAGTTCATAATAAGCGACTTGAGGGAGATCCTTAGGATCGTGGAGGAACTCTGATTTTCTTTTATCCAAACATTTCCACAATATAAACACAAAATGTGAAGCTCTTATCCTCATACGTGCAGTTATTTGAGAAGGCGACTCCTATACCTGTAAGGGCAAATTCCTTCCGTAATATGTTCTCCCTATGCCCCTTTGAGTTCATCCACCCTTTAATTGCTTCAGTTACTATGCTTTCCACGTTTCCTTTACCTCCATAAAAAAAGAGGTTTTCACCGCCGTAGACTATGGTCTCACTCTTTCCATCGCTGAAGCTCCTTGGTCTGTAGCCTGCCTTTGCAAGCCTGTCCATGAAATTTTCCCCTTCAGGACTTTCGTGGGAGAAGTAGTTTCTCCTAGCCATATCATCGGCATGCATCTGAGCAGCTTTTTCAAGGGTTAAATTGTATTTAAAGGGAGGTATACCATTCTGTCTCCTTATCTCATTTATTCTTTCGAAAATCATCTCTCTTATCTCTTTTTCTTGCTCTTCTGTGAGCTCATTGAGACCTGAAGAAGTTGAATATGTATATGTGTATGTATGGCTGTTTATACACATTGCGGATGCCACTATTAAAACCATAATGGGGACAAGGATCATTCTCTGCATCTGGATTCTGGATTCCACCCTAATCCCCTCTGCTTTTTAGCGCATAAGGCTCAAACATGAGAACATGGGAAGGTTCGAGGGCTTTAGGGCAATGTTCCATTCCTCTAGGGACCACTGCAATTTCCCCCTCGTGAAGGATTATGTCCGGATGATCCTTTAATTGAATAATTATACTCCCTTTGTACACATTGATCCGGCCCACAGGAGGTTTATCAATCTCCCTTAATCTGTCCTCCAAATCAATCTTTGAAATCATTGCCATCCTCTCTGTATATTTTCAACGATCTAAGGATTGTTCGTGCTCTTGGGATAAAAACTTTCTGCTCCAACTGTTAGGATAACGGTTGGTTTTCGGGGAGGTTAGGTCGTTTTTAATGTTTCAACTCGATTTGGCGTGGGGAGAAGGTTAGAGTATCCCAGGTATGCTTTTGGGTATATACTCAAACAGCTCCAGGAATGGAAGAGTTTTTAAACCCCTCAACACTCTCATGATTAGGTGATGCCCTTGAAATTTAAGGGGAAGACTTTTGGAAATAATGTGAGAATTGAGTTTGAAATTTTAACCCTTGGAGAGCTCAAAATAGATGATCTGAGGGATTTTGATGTTGAAAGTATCAATCTGGAACTCCGCTCAACATCATCGGGATTGAAGGTCATAGGTATATGGGAAGGCGAGATTGAGCAGGTTGGAGAGGGCATGAGAAAGGCTGTTGAGGAAGCTTACAATCTGAGGGATAGAATAATAAGAAAAATGAAGAGCAGGATTGAGAGCTTGAGGGCTACACTCAAGA
Source organism: Palaeococcus sp. (in: euryarchaeotes) (assembly GCF_053987695.1). NCBI lineage: Archaea > Methanobacteriati > Methanobacteriota > Thermococci > Thermococcales > Thermococcaceae > Palaeococcus > Palaeococcus sp. (in: euryarchaeotes). Next base: position 13,519 of record NZ_JBMXHE010000050.1, on the reverse strand, counting down.
AACTCGGGTTCAGGGAAGAGGTCATGGATTACGGTAACTACATAAGGTTTAGGAAAAAGCTTGGAGACTACGAACTCGTCGTTCTAACATCCACCAGGAACGAAAATGTAAGGCTTGAAATATACGGCAACGATAGAAAGATTATCACCCCTGAGGTTGAGGCTCTGTTTGAGGACGTGGACATAGAGGAGCTGGAGATGTACGACTTTGAAGAGGAGAAACGGGAAGAGAGGCTCGTAATAAACATTGAAATTCCAAAGGACGATGAAAAACCTGAAAAAAAGATAGTTGAGGCAATAAAAATAATTGAAAACCTCCTGATGGCATGATCACTTGTATTTGCTCTCCAGCTGCATCTTTTTTATCCTCGCCATCAGTCCCCTGTCTATAAGCTTGTCTTCCTCTATCACCCTGCCCGTTTTAACGTCGATCTTTGCGTAGTAGAGGGTATTTCCCGAAGATACCTTTATCGTTAGGTATCCCTTATCGCGGTAGTGGGTCATCCTCTCCGTTATCGGGTTCTCTTCTCCATATTTAAGCTTCAGATGCTCATAGTACAGTTTCTCGAGGGCCCTCTCAGTGTAGTTTATTTCTTCCTCGATCAAAGAGCCATCTTTTCTATCAAGCGTGATCTTTCCGAACCTCTCATCCCCTATGAACACTATCTCCCAGTTCTCTTTTAATGCGGCTTCCTCAATCTTTGCCTCCACTCCCATTTTCTCCAGATGTTCGATAGCCTTCTGCCTTGCAACGTCCCCTTTCAACACCACGTCAAGCTCCTCTAGGAACTTCCCGTCTTTACTCAGCTTGACCTTTGCGCTCTGACTCTCGCTCTCTATGGAGAATGTATATGAATCAGCATCTTCCGTTCTCTCCTTTATGCTCCATTCCTTGTATTTACTTGAAATAATTTCCTCAGCTTTCTTGGGGCTTATCTCGACGAAATAATCTATAACATCCAGATTTGTCCCATCTACTTTAACCCTTGCTTTTCCTTCCACTCCGCTCATGAGGATCTCGATTATCCTGTGTTCCGTTATGCTGAAGCTCTCGAACTCCATGCCCTTAATTGGGAAGTTTTCTTCTATGATGCTTTTTGCTATTTTAAAAGCCTCATCTGGCGAATGGAGCTCCCTCAGAAGTGAATGCTCACCGTTTTCCAGATTGACCTTGAGGACGGCTATCTTTCCCTCCACAAGGATATCTGCTACTGCCTCCCTCTTTCCTTCCTCCACATTTATTATCTTTCCCCTAGGATAGACGCTCTTTATGAGATTTAGGAGGGCATCTCTTTTCATCCTCACATCCTTTGCAAGTATCGCCCCTGTGTACATATCTATGGCAGCTCCAAACTCAAATCTATCCGTCTCCCCACGTAATATAAATCTGTTCTCATTGGCTTTTGTTTTGTATTCTCTGAGTTCTTCCTTTGTGCTATTACGGCATTCATCCTTCAGATATTCAATGAGTTTCTCCTCTGATAGGGGTTTTATGTTTATTTTAATCTCTGAAGTTTCCAGATTAACTTCAGCCTCACCCCTATTTCTGTAGATCTTCAATTTTATTATGGCCTTTGTAGGTACGTAAACCTTTTTCTTGTCAGAAATCTCTATGTGGGACTGTGAGACACCAAGTTCCTTTGAAAGCTTTGACTTTGCAAGGAGTGTCGCCTTGCTGGGGCTTATACCAACTTCCAGCGTTTTCTCCGTGCATTTTATAAGGGACGAGTCATTTAGAAGTGCTTTGGAAACTGCAAGCTTGAGTTTTTCATCTTCACTGGCTTTTGTTATTATCTTCTCCTCACTGAATATCACCGCCTTATCCCTTAGCTCCAACGTTTCGACTTCACCAGCTTCATTCTCCCTCTGCACCTTTGATGACCAGGAGATAATGTAGGCGGGACTTAGAAAGACTTCCAGGTATTCAGGGGATACAAATATCCTCTTGATTTTATATTCCTGTGAAAGCTTGCTCACAACACTTTCGATTACCTTTTCATGATTGAAGTCAAACAGGAGGGGAGATTCGAGTCTAACAACATTTAAAACTTCTTTTTTCTTTTTCTCTGCTTCTCTTCTTGATTCAATCATCTCTATGAGTTCTTTCTTGGGTTCTATTTGATACTCATTAAGCAGATCCACGACCTTTTTTCCATTCCACAGGATTATCCTTCCCCTGTGCTCCCTTTGAGCTAAGAGTTTGGCATCTTTTGTAAAATCTCCGCTTGTTATAAAAATTCCTCTGTCACTCTTATACCTGTCCAGAGTTTGGATAAATGCGGTTATTTCATTGGAAGATACCAGTCCTCCAGCCTTTATTTTAAACATGTACTTTTCCAACCCACTAAGTGGATCCTCTCTAAGTGCTATTATGTCCGCTCCTGTTTCGGCAGGGGTTTTTATCCTCTCGGAGTCCCTGAATTCTAAGTTCCTCAGAAGATCCATGATGAGCTCTGCAAAGTACTCCCTATCAATCTCTCTGAGCATCTCCAAAGTCCAAGGCATCATAACCACCATATTTTAACTCGCTAATATTTTTATGGAGTTTCTATTATAAATTCCTTTTGCAGAGTTGGATTATCACCAGGGGTGTGTAGGATAAACTTTTAACTCCTTTATTTTAGTTCAATATGGTGGTGAAATGTTCAAGCTCACTGATTTCAATTATCACAACAAAACCGTCTTCTTCAGAGCAGATCTGAATTCTCCGATGAGCAAGGGTAGGATAATAAGCGATGCACGCTTTAAGGCTGTCCTCCCCTCTTTGATATATCTGCTCGAGCACGGAGCAAAGCTCGTGATAGGGACACATCAGGGCAGGCCCTATGATGACGAATTTGAGACGACGGAGGAGCACGCGAAAATTTTAAGCGAACTTTTGAATATTGATGTGGAATATGTTGAGGATATCTTTGGAAAATATGCTAGGGAGAGAATAAACTCCCTCAAAGCAGGCGAGGCAATAATTCTCGAAAACCTTCGCTTTGCATCGGAGGAAGCGAGAACTGCCCCCCTCAATGCCTGTGAGAGAACGTTTTTTGTCAGAAAACTGGCTCCTCTCATAGACTTCTTTGTTAATGATGCATTTGCCACATCTCACCGTTCATCTCCCTCTCTGGTGGGGTTTGCGAGGATCAAGCCCATGATTCCTGGCTTCCTCATGGAAAAGGAGATTAAGGCGCTTAAAAGGGCGTATGAGAGCGATGATTCTCCAAAAGTTTACATCCTGGGAGGGGCAAAGATTGATGATTCCCTCAGGGTTGCTGAGAATGTTCTGAAGAGTGGAAAAGCCCATTTAATACTCACGGGGGGACTTGTCGGGCACATCTTCACCTTTGCCAAGGGTTATGATCTCGGAGATGCCAACGTAGACTTCCTCCACAGCAAGGGGCTCCTTGATTTCATTGACTGGGCGGAAAAGATTTTGAATGAGTTCTATCCCTACATAAGAACACCTGTAGACTTTGCAATTGATTATGAGGGTGAGAGGCTTGAAATTGACCTGCTCAGTGATGAGAAGGCTCTTTTTGATAAGCATTCAATTTTGGATATTGGTAGTAGAACTGTGGAGAAGTATTCACAGCTTTTAAAGAAAGCCAAGATTATCGTTGCAAACGGTCCTATGGGGGTTTTTGAGCGTGAAGAATTTGCTCATGGAACTGTAGGAGTATTTAGAGCTATTGGGGAGAGCGACGCCTTTTCCATAGTGGGAGGAGGACACAGTATAGCCAGTATATACAAGTACAATATAGAGGGGATATCCCACATAAGCACGGGAGGAGGGGCAATGCTGAGCTTCTTTGGAGGCAAGAGGCTTCCTGTTTTGGAGGCATTTAAAATAAGCTATGAAAGATTCAAAGACAAAGTTTAAATTCACCATTTCGAACTCTCTCTTATGCTAGTGATAGATGCCGCAATCTTCATTCAGGGAATTGATGTGGAAGGAGTTACAACGCCGAAGGTTGTGGAGGAAGTCAGGGATAGAGAATCCAAGATCTTTCTTGAGAGTCTGGTAAGTTCGGGGAAAGTTAGGATTATGATGCCGGCTGGAGAGAGCGTGGAATTCGTGAAATCCAAAGCCATTGAAACGGGGGAGCTTGAAGAACTCAGCGATGCTGATATTGAGGTTTTGGCACTCGCATACGAGCTCAAAGCCACGCTTTTCACGGATGACTACAATCTTCAGAACATTGCAAGGTTTCTGGGACTAGAGTTTAAAACCCTGAAGAGAGGAATCAAAAAGGCTATAAAATGGCGCTATGTGTGTATAGGCTGTGGTAAAAAGTTCGAACGTTATCCCCATGAAGGGATCTGCCCTGACTGCGGGAGCAAAGTTAAGCTCATTCCAAAAAGGAGAAGAAAGCGTCAGAGCTCATAGGGTTCTTCATGAATCCGCTCGAGTTTTCTCATCATCCGCTTGTATTATCTCAAATAATATTCAATCTTTTTCCTGAGTTCCCAATCTTGCTTGATTTTTTTCCTTAAAAACCTTTTAAGTTGGATATTTTCGGCGAGCATTCCGCTCAGCTTTATGGCGAGAATTTTATTGTCCTCGCTCAAGCCATACGCCCTGTACCTCAGGGGAGCCCATCTCCTCTCGAGCTCTGCTGCCTTTGACTTCAAATCTTTTATCTCCTCCTCGACATCTTCAAAGCTTTCAGGTTCCTTAAACTCACCTGAGATCATCATTTCAATGATTCTCTCCATACTGACTCCATATCTCTCGCCAATTTTTCTCATCTCTTCTTCAATGTCCTCCGGGATCTTAACTTCTATCTTCCCGAGCCCCTTTTCAGGCTTTATCCTTAAGAGCATCCCTTTTCTCCTCCAGCTCCCTTCTCAATTGGGCATTCTCCATTTCGAGCTGCTCCTTAAGCTTCATCATGGTTTCCCTATCCTCAACAGCCATCTCATAGAATCTCTCGAGCTCTTTTAACTCCTCTTCCATCTCCCTTATTTTCTCCTTGAGCTTTTTTCTCTGCTCTATCAAAAATTCCTCCTTCTCGGCTTTCAATGTTAGCTCGACTCTGGGCAGATTTTCTCTTATCAGCTCAACTATCCTCTCTTTCCCGAGTTTCTGAAGCTCTTTGAACTTTTTCTTCGGAACCCTTATTTCCATGACTCACCCCTTCTTCATGAGCCTATCGTAGCAGGTTATATAAAAAGCCAGAAGAGATTTCCATTTTCCATAGGGCTCTATGATTTCCCTGACATCCTTCTCCTTCACTTCTTTTATCCTCTTCTTGAAAATCTTCGCTATTCCTCTCCTGAGCCCCAGATCTCCTGCTGGATAAACGTTCTTCCTCAATCCATATGCCAGAAAAAGTTCGGCACTCCATTTTCCAATTCCCCTAAATTTTGTTAAATATTTTATAGCATCCCTTTCATCAAGCCCTTCGAGATCTAATCTAAGCTCTCCTGAAACGTATTTTGATGTCAGGTCCTTTATGTAAGAAGTGCGATAGCCAAACTTTACGCTTTTTATTTCTTCCAGAGAGAGGGAATTTATCCTCTCAGCATTTGGGAAAACATAGAGATCTCCTTTTGGATCTCCAAAGCGTATCACAAGATTTCCTATGGTTTTCATGGCAAATTCAAAATTCACCTGCTGCTGGGCTATGACTTCAATAAGAGCCTGATACTTCGAAGGCGCCGCTGGAAGGCTCAATCCATAAAACACATCTATCAAAAAGGAGAACTTTGAATCTTCGAGCTGGGAGTAGAATTCCTCCAGTGGGATATCAAGTCCCAGAATAAATTTAATCTTATCCCGTGCTTCCTTTTGATGTCTCCTTGACGATAGATGCTCCAGATAAAAATCCTTTCCATCAAACCCGGCAATTCCAAATTCAAAGGCCTGCCAAAAGACCCCGCCCTCCATTTTCCAAGTGTTGTTTTTTATCATTTCATGTGCCGTTTTCTGGAGGTCTATCATTTTATCACCTGTTGAGCCACTTGTCAAGCGTCACCGGGTTTCTGCTTATTTTCTTCAATGTCGATACATATAAATGCTTCCCATCTCTGGAGCGGAGTATCTCAAGCTCTCCCTTCTCTTCCAGGAAGCGCATTATCTCTTTAATTTCCATGTCCCTGACGTTAAACTTTCTTTTGAGAAACTGCCAGAAAGGCTCTTCGTATGAATATCTCGAAGCTCTTTTCACAATTACCCATGCGATTTTAATCTTCTCACTCCCTTTAGCCAGGCGAAACTTTATTATCTCGCTCCTCATACATTATAACTTCCCTCTTTTCCTATTTAGGCTTTTGGTGGGCATTTATATATGCAAGGGAAAAATTTAATTAACCCAAGAAACAACTTTTATACAAGGTGGTGTAAATGAAGAAAATATTGCTCTTTATCGCTCTCGTCTTCATGCTTACTCCTGCTTTTGCACAAGCCAAAACCGTTTATGTGGCTCAAATTGAAGGTTCTATAACCTCTTATACCTATGATCAGTTTGATAGCTATATAAGTGCAGCTGAGGAGGCCCATGCAAACGCTCTCATAATCACAATAGACACCCCCGGAGGAAGGGGCGATGCAATGCAGAACATAATCCAGAGGATACAGACTTCGAAGGTGCCAGTTATAATATACGTTTACCCCCAGGGAGCCATAGCAGCTTCCGCAGGGACTTATATAGCCCTCGGTTCTCATTTAATCGCAATGGCTCCCGGCACCAGCATAGGCGCATGTGAACCCATTTTGGGATATTCACAGAATGGGAGCATAATAAAAGCCCCCGAGAAAACCAAAAACTTTTACATTGCATATATACGGAGTTTAGCACAGGCCAGCAACAGGAATGAAAGTGTTGCAGAGCGGTTTATAACCGAAGATTTGAGCTTAACGCCCAAGGAAGCACTTAAATACAACGTGATTGAGGTTGAGGCATATGATATAAACGACCTCATCAAAAAGGCAGATGGGATGAAGACAAAGCTTCCAGTGCAGGGGAAGTACGTTAAACTCGATTTGAAGGGAGCGGAGATTGTATACCTCCATCCAACGTTAAAGGATCAGCTTATAAGCTATATCACGGATCCAAGCGTTAGCTACATTCTGTTAACCCTTGGGATTTGGGCCCTCATATTGGGCTTTCTGAGCCCCGGATGGCATGTGCCTGAGACTGCTGGTGCCGTCATGATAGCCCTTGCAATAATCGGACTTGGATATTTTGGATACAGAAGTGCAGGGTTGCTTTTAATTCTCCTTGCAATGGTTTTCTTCATAGCAGAGGCATTAACCCCAACTTTCGGCTTGTTCACGGTTGCTGGATTAGTAACCTTCATCTTGGGAAGTATATTGATGTTCAGCGGAGGTGGAAATGTGGATTATCTCGTCAGTAGCGATGTGTATAAAAATCTGAGGATAATCATAATAACAGTTGGAGTGTTGCTGGCGCTGTTCTTCGCCTTTGGAATGGCTGCGGTTATAAGGGCCCGTAGAAGAAAAGCCCAGACAGGAAAAGAGGAATTGGTGGGGATGGTAGGAGAGGTTGTGGAGCCTCTGGCACCCCAGGGAGTTATACGAATTAGAGGGGAGCTCTGGAAGGCTGAGAGCAAGGACAAAGATGAGATCCCTATGGGGGAGAAGGTTAGGGTGGTTAAGATGGAAGGTTTAAAGCTTATTGTTGTTGGTTTGAAAAAAGAGGAAGGTGGTGGATAATGGCACTGTTTAGTGCAGGCAATTTAGTTTTAGCAATAGTTTTGTTGTTTGTTCTGGTGTTTTTAGCATCTGCAATAAAGATAGTTAAGGAATACGAAAGAGCAGTGATATTCCGGCTGGGTAGGGTCGTCGGTGCAAGAGGTCCAGGTCTGTTCTTCATAATACCAATATTTGAAAAAGCCATTATCGTGGATTTGAGGACTCAGGTCTTGGACGTTCCAGTTCAGGAGACCATAACGAGAGATAACGTTCCAGTGAGAGTGAATGCCGTTGTTTACTTTAGAGTAATTGACCCAACCAAAGCGGTGATCAAAGTCAAGAACTTCATAATGGCAACATCTCAGATATCCCAGACAACCCTGAGAAGTGTTATAGGTCAGGCTCATCTGGATGAGCTCCTTAGTGCAAGAGAGAAGCTTAACATGGAGCTTCAGAAGATAATTGACGAGGCAACGGATCCTTGGGGAATTAAAGTCTCTACCGTTGAAATTAAGGATGTTGAGCTTCCGGCGGGGATGCAGAAGGCGATGGCAAGGCAGGCCGAGGCAGAGAGAGAAAGAAGAGCCAGAATCACACTCGCTGAAGCTGAAAGACAGGCTGCAGAAAAGCTTAGAGATGCCGCTGAGATTATATCCTCACATCCAATGGCACTGCAGCTCAGAACTCTCCAGACAATTGGCGATGTTGCAGGGGACAAGAGTAATGTGATAGTGTTAACACTCCCCATGGAGATGCTAAAACTCTTTAGGAGTCTGGCTGAAACAGCAGAAGTCGCAAAAGAAAAGCTGAAAAAAGAGGAAGGCGAGTAATGTCTTTTCTCTTTTTATACCGTCAGAATAACAGAAGTAGCCCACTACTGGCTCCTACTCCGATTGAGGAATCAAAAACAGTTTAATTGTCCTTAAATTTGCCAGCTCTCACAAACCAAACCCTTATCCTAACCGCATTTTTTATCTGCCGTTAAATTAATAAGTTTAAACAGCCCATATTTAATGTTGTCCAGTGCTGCTCGAAGTTCCATAATGCACAACTATCAGCAACCAAAAGATTTAATTACATAATATTCGAAATATGAAATTAAGTTTAGGGTCGAATAAAGGGGGTGTTCTTTTTGGAAGGAAGATCAATAGTCTTTGCATCGGGTAAGGGCGGAACGGGTAAAACCACAATCGTTGCAAATTTGGGCGTTGCTTTAGCTCAATTTGGGAAGGAGGTTATTCTCATCGATGCGGATATTACAATGGCCAACCTGAGCTTGATTTTGGGGATGGAGGATATACCAATAACGCTCCACGATGTTCTAGCAGGAGAAGCGGATATCAAGGACGCAATATATGAAGGTCCTGCGGGAGTGAAGGTAATTCCCGGAGGTCTCAGTCTGGAAAAAATCAAGAAAGCAAAACCTGAGAGGCTTAGAGAGCTCATAAGGGAGATTTCCCAAATGGGGGACTTTATATTAATCGACGCCCCTGCAGGTCTTGAAATAACCTCTGTTACGGCATTGCTAATCGGGAAAGAACTTATCGTGGTAACAAATCCAGAAATATCTGCGATTACGGACTCTCTGAAGACAAAACTTGTGGCTGAGAAACTTGGTACTCTCCCGCTGGGTGCCGTTCTCAACAGGGTAACTAGTGAAAAGACCGAGCTCACCAAGGAGGAGATTGAAGCCATCCTGGAGGTTCCTGTTTTAAGTACTGTGCCCGAAGACCCTGAGGTTAAGAGGGCGAGTGCTTATGGTGTCCCTCTGGTTATAAAGAACCCCACCTCGCCCGCGGCAATCTCAATTAAACAACTGGCTGCAAAGCTTGCGGGAATCAAGTACACTCCTCCCGAACCTGAAAGTCCGATTAAGAGGGTATTTAGAGCACTCTTTGGAGGGAGGCGCTGATGAGCGCTATAATTGCAATCCTCTTTTTAATACTTATAGTTCTCAACATAGTACTGTTACTGCTCTATATCTCCGCAAGGAGAACACCTTACTATGTAGTTTATGATGAGGAAACCAAAAATGCCCTTAAGAGCAGGGTTTTAAATCTGAAAGAAGATTTGGAAGCTGAGTTAGAGGAATTTGATGTTGCTGAATGGGAGAAGAGCTTGGAAGAATCAATCGAGGAAGAGATAAGGGAACTCTGATTTCTCTTTTTTCATCCTTTAGGTGAATAAACATTTTTGTACAGTTAAATTTAAAAATATCTCTTCTATTATTTTCTTTGGAGGTGGAGGGAGATGAGGTTGAGACTAGCCTATCCCGACGCCTTGGTAGAGGTGGCCAGGGATGAAGTATTGTTCTTTAGGAGGAAGCTCCTGAGGGCTTCTTTGAGTGAAGTCTTAAATTACGCAGCAGGAAAGGACGCCGTTTTGCCAAGAGAACTCAAAGAAGTATCCTTTGACATAGCATTGGCATTAAACCTCCTCAACGCCAAGAAGCATTATAAACGGCTTACGAGCTTTTCTGGCGTTGCCTGATTTTAATTCTTTTGGTACTGGTGCCCTCTGGGAAACATTTAAGTATCCCAAACTTCTAATTATGATATTACCCGAGAATGTGAGAGGTGGTATGGATGAAGTTCAGGAGCAGGTTCTTGGAGATTGATCCCGGAAGACCTATTGTTTTTATAAATGAGGAGGATGCAAAGCGGATTAAATGCCGCCCAACGGACCTGATCAAACTTGAAGTGGGCACTAAAACCGTTTATGGTGAGGTGGCTATTGATAACATAAATATAAAACCCGGTGAAATCGGGCTTACCGGCGAGTTTTTAAGGGCTAACATCTCCCAAGGGGAGCCTGTAAACGTTCTTCCGGCTGGAACCCCTGAAAGCGTCCGTTATATCAAGAAGAAGATGAGAGGGGAGAAACTGAAGAAGGTTGAAATTGAAGCCATCGTAAAGGACATAGTCGATAGGAAGCTCAGAGAAGTTGAAATAAGCGCATTTGTGACCGCTTTGGAGGTACATGATCTGGATATGGATGAAGTGGCTTCACTAACAGTTGCAATGGCCGAAACGGGAGATATGCTGGATATAGATAGAAAGCCAATCATGGATGTCCACAGCATTGGAGGGGTTCCAGGTAACAAAACGAACATGATAGTTGTTCCCATAGTTGCTGCGGCAGGCTTGACAATTCCAAAAACATCCTCTAGAGCAATTACAAGTGCAGCTGGAACCGCTGATGTTATGGAAGTTCTAGCAGGTGTCAGCTTCAGTTTGGATGAGATAAAGCGGATTGTAGAGAAGGTTGGAGGATGTCTCGTTTGGGGTGGTGCCCTGAACCTTGCACCTGCCGATGATTTGACAATTCATGTAGAGAGGGCATTGAGTGTTGATCCAAAGGGATTGATGCTTGCAAGTATAATGTCAAAGAAGTATGCCATGGGAGCGCAGTATGTGACCATAGATATACCCACTGGAAAGGGTGTTAAAGTTGAGGGCATGGAGCAAGCTCGCTCTCTAGCTAAAGATTTCATAGAGCTTGGAAAAAGACTCGGACAGTACGTTGAAGTTGCAATTACCTATGGAGGACAGCCTGTTGGTCATAGCGTGGGACCTGCTTTAGAGGCGAGGGAACTTATGGAAACACTGATACATGGAAAAGGACCGGGGAGCCTTGTGGAGAAAGCCACAGGATTAGCAGGTATCATATTGGAGATGGGAGGAATTGCACCAGCGGGAATGGGTAAGAGGATGGCTAAGGAAATTTTAGAGAGCGGCAAGGCTTATGAAAAAATGAGGGAGATAATAGAGGCTCAGGGAGGAGATCCAAATATAAAACCTGAGGATATTCCAATTGGAGATAAAACGTACACATTCACCGCCGCGACAAGCGGATACATTACAGGAATTCACAATAAAGCAATAACGGAGATAGCAAGACAAGCGGGAGCTCCCGAAGATAAAGGGGCGGGCATCAAGCTTTATGTAAAAGTGGGAGAGAAGATAAAGGAAGGAAATCCATTATTTACAATTCACGCCGAGAGCGAAGCCAGATTGGAGCAGGCTATAGTCACCGCTAGAAGAAGCGATCCAATAAAGATCGAGGGGATGGTTCTTCAGAGGATAGGAAATCTTTGATCCATCATTTTTACCATGGACTGAAGCCAAGCTTTCCAAGCTCTACGATTATCCTTATTGGGAATCCCATGACGTTGTAGTAGTCCCCCTCTATCCCTTCCACCAAAAGCGCGCCTTTTCCCTGAATCCCATAGGCACCTGCTTTGTCCAGAGGCTCTCCCGTTTTTACATAGGCTTTAATTTCCTCCTCATTTAAATCCCTGAATTTTACCTTGGTGGTAACGGCATTTGAGATTTCCCTGCCCTCGTGGATTATGCAGTATCCTGTTATCACATCGTGCACTTTTCCACTCAACGCTTTGAGCATTAAAATCGCTTCTTCCTCATCTCTGGGCTTCCCTAATATCTTCCCATTAAGGACAACTATTGTATCAGCCCCTATTATCGTTCCCTCTTCCCTCTCATAAACTTCCCATGCCTTTCTCTTCGCAACATCCACGGCATATTTCACGGGATCCTTGAAGTCGCTCCTTTCTTCAGCTCCGCTTGAGACTATCCTGAAATCTTTGAAAAACATCTCCAGTATTTCTCTCCTTCTGGGGCTTTTTGAAGCCAGAATGATCATCCAACCCACCTGATTCAAGTTAAAAGGGATGCATTTTAAGTATTTCGCAACCTTTAAAAAGGAAAAGATTTAAATAGCCATCGCGCATTTGCCTATTCGAAAGCTTAGATGAACGATGAAAAATTTGGAGGGATGTGAGATGGCAAAGCCAAGTTACGTAAAGTTTGAGGTGCCAGCGGAGCTGGTTGAAAAGGCTTTAGAAGCAGTTGAACTTGCCAGGGACACCGGAAGGATTAGGAAGGGCACAAACGAGACCACAAAGGCTGTTGAAAGGGGTCAAGCCAAGCTCGTGGTAATAGCCGAAGATGTTGATCCCGAGGAGATAGTTGCCCACCTTCCACCACTGTGTGAGGAGAAGGAGATCCCCTACATATATGTCCCAAACAAGAAGGAATTGGGTGCTGCTGCTGGTATTGAGGTCCCATCAGCGAGTGTTGCTATCACAGAGCCCGGTAAGGGCAGGGAATTGGTCGAAGATATTGCCGCTAAGGTCAAGGAGCTCGCAAAGTGAGCTCCTTCTTATCCTTTCACAGGCGAGATTTTAATTTAAAGAATAGAGGTGTGAGAGATGGCAGATGAAGGATACCCATCTGAGGTTATTGAGATCATTGGAAGGGCAGGAGTTACAGGTGGCGTTACTCAGGTCAAGGTTCGCGTTTTGGAAGGAAGAGACAAGGGAAGGGTCATCAGAAGAAACATTAAAGGTCCAGTGAGGGTTGGAGACATAGTAATACTAAGAGAAACCGAGAGGGAAGCAAGGGAAATCAGGAGGAGATGAACATGGCAAGATGGAACGTTTGCTCATACTGCGGGAAGGAATTCGAGCCAGGGACGGGCAAGATGTTTGTAAGGAATGACGGAAGAGTTTTCTTCTTCTGCTCGGGGAGATGTGAAAAGTACTTCCTCATGAAGAAGAATCCGAGAAAGCTCAAGTGGACAAAGGCATTCGAAGAAGCAAGGCTCCAGAGAGCCAAAAGGAAGTGATTCTTTCCTTTTATTTATCGTAATTTTAATTTACGTATATTCTTTAGTGTGATGATTATTTTGAGGAGAAATTTTAAATATGACAATGAGGGGAATAATTCTGAGGGAGGTTAAGTGCGACATAGAATAGTATGGTTCCTATTGGGTGTTCTGCTGGGTAGTGTTCTTTTTGTACTGGAATTCCCACCCAGGGTGTTTGTGGATGCATGGACAGTTGTTGATGACG
>NZ_JBMXHE010000049.1:0-14367 GCF_053987695.1 Palaeococcus sp. (in: euryarchaeotes) | reverse complement strand
TTTTTGGCCTACCGGCTAACGTGGGCATCGTTGGTAACGGTGGTTCTCACGGCGATTGCCCCAAAAATCCTCGCCATAGAGCTTTCGCAAAAGGGCTTTATTGCTTTAGGAGCTCTCTTCATCTTTGAGGTGTGGATTTATGGACTGCTCATCACAGTGTTTTCAGAGTCAAGGATGCAGGCTTTGACGGTCTCCAAGGTTCTCGGATGGTTCTTAATGCTGCCACCGCTGATAAAGCTGGTCGTTGTTTGGAGAAACCTCTAAACAGACTGGAGTAAATTTACCGCTTTTTTGCCGACTTACTGGCTTTATAAAGTGTTCGAAGGTATCCCACTCAACGACTACAGCGACTTCTCAATAGCGATTGGCGTTCACTTGGTGTGGCTCCTTCCGCTGGTTTGGTTGTTTAAGAGGAAGGTTCTCTGAGCTTTTCTATTTTTAACCAAAAACTTAAACTATCATGAGCCTATTCTCTTATGGTGAGAGTATGCGTGAGGCGATGTATTGGGAACCCCTTGGGGAGAATAGGGTGAGATGCCATCTGTGCCCTCTAAACTGCGTTATCAATGAAGGGCAAAGAGGCTCATGCAAGATTAGAAAGAATATTGGTGGAATTCTATACACACTCAACTACGGAAAGGTCTCCTCCATGGCCCTTGATCCTATTGAAAAGAAGCCCCTCTTCCACTTCCATCCCGGTTCATGCGCCTTCTCCATTGGAACCATCGGATGCAACATGCACTGCCGTCATTGTCAAAACTGGGAGATAAGCCAGGCTGACGAAAAATTTCCTTATCTCCAGGATGCCACACCTGAAGGCATAGTTAGCCTTGCGAAGCATTATGGGTGTGAAAGCATTGCCTACACATATAACGAGCCTACGATCTGGTATGAGTTCGTCCTCGATACGGCAAGACTTGCCAAAAAAGCCGGGCTGAACAACATTCTCGTCACAAACGGTTACATAAACGAGGAGCCTTTCCGCGAATTAGCACCATATATAGATGCGATGAACATAGACATAAAAGCCTTTGATGATAAATTTTACATGAAGATAGCGAGTGTGCCGGGCGGCGAGCCTAGCAGGAGAATCGCAGTGATGGCAAAGAAAGAATTTGGTATTCATGTTGAGCTCACATATCTAATAATACCCGGCTTAAACGATAGAGAGGAGGAATTTAGAACATTTGCCCGGTGGGTTGTGGAAGAGATGGGTGCCGATACACCCGCGCATTTTTCCCGATTCTTTCCGCATTACAGGCTCTCCAGCCTCCCCCCTACACCCGTTGGCACAATAGAAAGAGCCTACAGAATTGCAAGGGAAGAGGGCTTGAAGTTCGTATATCTTGGAAATGTGCCGGGTCATGAAGGAGAGAACACATACTGCCCAAAATGTGGAAAACCTTTAATAGTGAGGTGGGGCTTTACAATTGAGGAGTACCACATAAAGGATGGGAAGTGTGAATACTGCGGTGAACCAATCCCTGTAATCGGAAGATATGAAAAGAAGCACTATAAAAGGGTCTGGTGGTTGTAATGGAGAATGTTAAAGTGATTTTCTACATCGAAGGAATGGGGAATGAGAGGAAAGCCCTCGAAGAAGCCCTTGCGAGGACTGCAGAAGCTCTTAAGAAGGAACAAATAGTTAAGGTAAATCGTATCAGTGTGGAAGATGTTATAGAAAATGAAGAGGTCGAGGAGCTTAAATATTCGGGTATGATAGAGGCTGAGGTGGAAGGGGATTTTGAGGGAATCGTGAAAGCCACCATGAGGTATGCCCCTGCTGTGGTTGAGGTCATTGGTCCGGGAAGGCTTGAAATTGAGAGCAAGAATCTCATGAAAATCCTGGGTGAGGTGTCATTATTCATGGGTGAGCTTATGGAGAAATTTGGTGGCCTAGCCGCCTATCCACCCCTTGATGAAATTCCCCTTCCAAGGGTCGGATACAATGAAGAGGAGATCGAAGCCTTCATTCTTGATGATAGAAACATTAGATACATGTTTATCATTGAAACGTTTGGCTCAGAGGAGGAGAAAATAAAAGAAACCATGCTGAAGGCTTTTTTCCTCGAAGGGTGTAAGATAAATAAGGTGGCTTTAAAATCCGAGGAAAGAGATGGCAGAGTCTATACACTCCTTGCTGCCGAGCTCCTCTCGCCATTTGAGACATTATTCCAGTTAAACGCTAAATATGCTCCCTTTGCCATATCAATCGAAGAGCCTCAGATAATTGATATAACGGCAACAGAGCTCCAAAATACCCTCACAGATTTGGCAGGATTTGTTTACGAGCTTGTTCACAGGCCAATAAAGAAAAAGCTCATGGAGAAAGACTCCTTTAAATTTTCCCTTCAGGGGTGATTTGGGGAGATATTATCGGCAAAAAGCGAATTTTGCATAGGCATTTAATTAATCTCCTTTCAATTTTTACGGCAATTATCGAGCTTTTTTAATCGTTAGAAAGGGTTAGAAAGCGAAAAGTATATATACCCTAAGTGCCCATTAAGATATTGACAATACTTTATTGGGCTAGGCCCAACAAATTTGGAGGTGTGAAGAAATGAAGGTAAGAAAGATCGCGGCCCTTGCAGTTGGTGCCGCAATGATTGGTGCAACCATGGGATACGCCAACGCACAGTTGAATGTTCCAAAAGACTTCTTTGTTAAGGATGGTGCTCCAAACGTTAAAATCGTGGTGGGAAGCAACGCTGCTGCAATGGACGTAGCAAGCGCCGCCGACATAGCCGTTGCCCTCGGAAGCTTGCTCTACACATCAGAGGAAGTCCAGGCAGATGGTGTAAGTGTTGTTGTTAAGAAAGATGTAACCTACGACCCAGCTGATATTAAGGTCTACAAGTACTGGTACGAGACCGCTGGTACAATTAATGTAACAGAGTGGGACGACTTGCCATCAGACCTCTGGTGGAACGGGGCTGCTTACAACACTGATTACGATGGTTGGAAATCCAACTTCATGTTCACCGAAGAGATTGAGAACATGGATTCATATGAGGATGACAAGCAGATGGACTGGGATATCAAAATTACCGATGTCTCACTGGTACCAACCAACCCAAGCGGGTGGGAAGAGAGCGACATATCCCAGCCACCAAAGGATGCAAAGCTTAAGATACCAGAAGAGAGCATGGAAGTTTTGGTCAACTACACAATATCAAACTGGTCAGTTGAGGTTAACCTTGGCAAAGATGATCAGTGGGGAATAGAGAGCTCAGAAAGCTTCAACGTAATTGACGATGATGCTCCAAACGCCGACGACATAGCTGACGAGTACGATGTTGACCCAAGCGATGTAACAATAACCCCCGAGGGAACAGTTTATGAGGGAATTGAGGAAGGAAAGACATTCACACTGCTCGGCAACAAGTACTATGTCCTAAGTATCGGAAACAACTCATTCTCCTACGGTAAGGAGTTTGAGCCAGCATGGTTCCACGTAGGAGACACATTCGAGTACGACGGATACAAGGTTACGGCAATGGATATAAGCATCAATGAGAACAGGGCGCTCTTCACGGTTACTTCACCCGATGGAGACACCCAGATGGTTATCCTTGAGAAGGATGAAGAGAAAGATGTCTTCGACGATGGTGGAATTATACTTACACTCCAGAACACATTCGTTGGTATCGATGGAAACCTGATTGCCACCGTAAAGGTTGTTACCAACAAGAAGACAATCGAAAGCGGTGACGAGCTGGTCAGCGGATGGAACGCCTACCTCACCATAGAGGACGGCAAGATCAAGTGGATAACCCTAAAGAACGCCGACGACATTGAGGCAAAGACAGTTGACATACTTGGAAAATACAAGATGTACTATGAGTTTGACAGCTGGACAAAGAAGGAGAGCGATGCTGACTACGACATTAACGACGATGGCGACAAGAAGGACAAACTCTACACTGCCTTGGCAAAGATAGTCGTTGAGCCAACTGAGAAGGTCTACGACGAGAAGGAACTCAAGGTTGGCGACGAGCTTGAGGACTGGGTGGTTGACCAGATCAAGGGCGCAACCTACACAAAGGTCACAGTCATGCCACCAGCAGAGCCAATCACTCTGCTCGACAGCGAGGTTGACGTCAACAACGTTACAAGCAACCTCATCCTCGTCGGTGGCCCAGTTGCAAACAGCGTCACAGCCTACCTCGTTGACCAGGGACTCAGCACAGTTGACTGGACAGCGAGCGAGGGAGACCTCGAGTACATCGAGAACGCCTTTGGCGACTATGATGTCCTTATCGTTGCCGGTAAGGCAAGGGAGTACACAAGGGCAGCCGCTGAAGAGTTAATGAGCTACCTTAAGGATCTTGCTTGATTTCTCTTCCCTTCTTTTTGTTCTATTCTGCGGAGGTTTTCTGGATGGATAAGAAGGCTCTAATCATAGTTATAATGGGCATCCTAATTCTTGCTCCCGTGGGGGTTCTTTCCTACGGCTATGCCAATTACTCCTCACAGATTTACCCTGCAAAAAATCCCTTAGCTGTGAAACAGGTCATTATCCCATACAATCAAAAGGAATATCCAATAAGCCTGCAGAGTTATTTAACGGGTGACCCTGCCGTTGATTTGAACATTACATTAAGGTCAATCTACGAGAGGGCTACCATAATAATCGGGGATCCAAGCTTAAAGGACTGTAAGGGAGAGGCGTGTGTCTGGAGGACGAGAACGGCTTCAGAGCTTGGTGCCACTATAGGGGCTCTCATGGGAAGGAAGTATTATTATGAGGCTCTCATGAAGGGTGAGGACAACAGCACTGCTGCGGCAATAGCTTCCAAGGAAGCACGGGCCAGGGTAGATGTGAAATATCTGGCCTTTTTCCCCAAGGCAATGATAGGTATCGGTAGAATAGGCAATAAAAAGCACCTCCTCGTGATGCTCGTGGGACCCAAGGAGGGAGCAACCGTTAACAGGATATATGCTCCAAAACCGGGTGTCCTTATCCTTGAGGCAACGGACGAGGAGACTCTCTTCGCCGAAGTCCTGCTGGTGAAGACAATAATAAACTCTCAGGTCAAGGGGTGATTATTTTATCTCTTAGCATTTCCCTGCTTTTTTTGTCTTCTATCATGTTTAGAAAGTCCTCCTTATCTCTAAAAGGTCTCCTGGCAAGAATTTTTATGAGCCTCTTCCTTCCAATGCCGGGTATGTAGCTTAAAACTTTCGAATGTTCCCTGTTTATATCTATGGGCAGGGGGATTCCTGTTATGCTCCTAAAGCCGTGCCCAACTATCATGACATCATAGAATCTGTTGAGCTCCACTTCCTTTGGGATACCCACTATAAGAGGGTAGCTTCCCATCTGCCTTCCATAAGTTAAGCCGTTGTCATAAATCTCTGCTCTCACATATCTTAAAACAGTTCCCACAGGAACAAGGCGCTTGAGCATGGGAAAGTCTATCTCATGCCTTATCTTGTACTTGTAATGTTTTGTCAGGGTTTTGTGCTTCTCTGTCTTTACTTTCTCCCTCATGTGCCATAAAGGAGTGTTCGGGAACACAACAACCTGCCTGATGTTGATGCGCCTTAAAAGAAGCCCATCGTCTAAGATTCTCTTCAAAAATTCATAGGTGAGCTCATAGGTTTTTCTTGTCTCGCCCGGAAGTCCGAAGAGTATGTTAATCCCTGGCAGCAGCCACGGCATTCCATTATAACCACGCTTTGCCCCGATTTCATTTAAAATCTTCACAGCTTCATAAGTCTCCTCAGCTGTGGCGTTGAGATTGTTAAGCCTTGCAACTTTTGGATCAGCACTCTCCAGACCGAACGCCACAACATTTCCAGGAGTCCCATATCTTATCAGAGCCTTGGCTATCCTTATGCTCTCCTTAGGATAGTTGGCTATCACAGCAGGATTTGCATTGTCCACGTGGAGCGTCTTAACATGAGGAGCAACGTTCCTAATACCCATAAAGAGCTTCTCAAGAGCATCTGGATTTGGAATGGGAACCCTCCCATCTGGTTTTGCCATGTAAGAAAAAATACAGCTCTGTCTGCCCACCCTAAAGTGTCTAACTCCTAGAGTATAGAGAATCTCTACCTCTTTTACAATATCCTCCACAGGTCTGTCTTCCACTTTCCTGTATCTCAAGGGCTCCGTACAGAAGGAACATCCTCCAATTCCAGCTGCCTTGGGACAGCCCCGCTGGCTCTCAATCTCCACCACGGGATAGTCCGGAAACTGCTTTACAATTTCGGCTCCTAGAATGGCATAATCCCTGAGTTCTTTATATGTTCTGAAGCGAAATGGATCCGCATCTGCGGGATTGGTTATAAAATCATATAGAAATGCCTCCAGATCACCATAGACAATGTGATCAAAGATCTGATTTGCAAGTGCAAGCTCCTTCGAACCAATCTTTGTTCCTCCTTCATGAGCGGAGCCCATAAATGCCGGTCCACCAAGTATCTTTATTCCCTTGAAGGGTTTTATGAATTTGGAAACCTCCTCCACCTGAGAGGGCACGGCAGAGAGGTACTTTCCCGGTGTATGCAAACCTCCTATGTATACTATTAAATCAGCCTTCTCCAGAATTTTCCGAGTCTCGAAAACATCTGGGGTCTTGTTTTTTGTTCTTATTCCATGTTCGCCTTCAAAGGTGAATCGGAGGTCGTCTATGGTAAGGTAGAATATGCTGACATCTTTCCCAGCTTTCTTTAAGGCACCGTAGGCATATCTGGGGTATATTCCCAAGTAGGGAGGCACTCCAAGGCCCGCGGGTTCATCGGTGTAGCCATCGATTATAGCGACTATCATGTTTGGAAGTTGGAGGAGGGGTTTAAAAATTCAGCGATACTAGTACCCATACTGTCGGGATAACTGGAGCACCACCTCCTGGCCGGGGGAGAACCAAACCCGCCTGCTTACCCTAACAGTATCGGAGGATTCAAGCTAGAATCCCTTCATTTCTCAAAAATTCCTCAATTTCTTTTACTTCCGTGGCGGTCAGGTGAAAAACCCTCTTTTCTGCATGAGGGATTCTATCAAGCTTTTCCCTGACATCTCTAAATTTCTCCCTGTCAAGCCCCAGCATGTGATATGAGTTCTTTAAAGCCTTGCTGGCTATCTTTCTCCTGTGCTGGAAAAGGGCTCTTACCAAGTTTTCATTTAGTTCAATCTGCTCCTCTCTGGGTTTTGGCTTCATGACTATCACAGCAGAGTCAACTTTTGGTTTTGGATAAAATGCTCCCCTCCCTATCTTCTCTACAAGTTCAACATTTGCCTTTGCCTGCACCATTAGGGAGAGGCGTGAATAGTTTTTCTCTCCTGGATTTGCAACCCTTCTCTGGGCGAATTCGAGCCGGTATATCCAGACTGCTTTTTTAAAATTATATCTCAGAAGCTTGAAAGTAATAGGGGAGGAAATCTGGTAGGGTAAATTGGAGACTACTTTGTCAAATGACGGGAACTCCACCTTTAGGGCATCTCCGTGGATTATCTCCACATTGTCCCACCTGTATTCGTTTCTCAATATGTTGATGATTCTGGAGTCCTTCTCAATAGCATAGACTTTTTTTGCGACTTTACTCAACTCATCCGTGAGAACCCCAAGCCCGGGCCCTATCTCAAGAACACTCTCATTCCTTCTAATTTCCGCCCTTTCAACTTCTCTTTTCACAACATCTCTGATTATCAGAAAATTCTGTCCCAAGCTGGAATTTGGACGAATACCGTATTTTGAGAGAAGCTCAAAAATTTTAGAATTGAGCATGGAGCTCCCCTAGCGGAAGAGTCTGTTGTGTCCGACGAAGAGTCTGTATTTGTCCTTACCCTCTATTTCATCGAGCACCCTCTTTGAGATCATCTTTACCGGGTCTGGGAGTCCCTTTACTCTATGCTTCAGGTCTTCAAAGCTTTCAAATGGTTTGCTTTTTCTCTGCTCCAGTATCTCCCACATATGTTTTTTCCCTATTCCGGGTAGGAGTTCCAGGCTGTGAAGCCTGTTAGTTATTGGAGGTGCCATGTTGAAGAACTTGATGAAGTGCTCCTCATTCGCTTTTACTATCTCCTCTATCACGTATGGAAGCTCAGCCTTTGCCGTCGGGGTCAAATCGCTGTAGTAAATCTTTCTCTTTATCTTCAGAATCTTCTCCCTCACTCCCTTGCCTATGAAAATCCTCTCATAAAGCATCAGATCGGTTTTGGGCACAACTTCAAGAAGTGTGAAAGCCTTTTCACCGATAACCTGAGCTAAGGGCTCTTTTTCAATAATCCTGTTGTGATCTATATCTACGTAGCCTAACGGCATGTAATCCAGCACGTAAGCATAATCTTCATACTCTGCGTGCCTTATTTTCTTCTTATTCATGCTAGGTCCGTAAGATGGATATCCTCTCATTGTTTCTCCCCCGAGAATTATACTCACTAACGCTTTTTATACTTTTGTGCTGGGAGGGGATAAAGGAAAAAAGAAGAGCTACTCCTTTCTATACCCATCGAGAATTTTGACTATCTTCTCAGCCTCTTCCTTTGTGGGCATGTGCTCTTCCTTTGCGAAGATGATACGGATGTCAAAGTAATCTTCAGGCATTATGTCAACAAGCTTCGTTGCCATTCTATCGTCTATCCATTCAAAGGCTTCCATGAGCTTCTGCTTAACTTCTTGAACTTTCTCAGGGCTTATTTTGCTAAACCTCTCCGTGTGCTCCAGACTAAGTCTTGCTTCATAGTGGAGGGGTTCCTCGGGATTTACCTTGAGGCCCTCCTCCAGCTCCTTCTTGAGTATAACCTGAGCCTCTGCAATGCTCACATATTTTTCATCAATTTTCTTTCTACCTATCATCTTGGGTCACTTTTGAGGTCTTAAATGAACGGGGTGGATGAAAAATGTCTTGCTCTTACCGCCGTCCATGAGCTGGACAACGTAGGCATCTCCCCTCCTTCCCACAACCGTTCCTGTTCTTCCGTGGAATCTCGGGTCCGGCATACCCTTATGGTAGCTTGGCTCGATAACTATGTGAACCCTCTGACCAACCTCAAACTCCCTCAGGAACCTCGTTAATGGAGGTAAACCTCTCCTCCTTGGATGTTTGCTCAGTTTACCTCTGGTTTTCCTCCTTGGTGTGTGTGCCTTTTGAACCATCTTCAATCACCTCTACATTTACCACATCTAAAGCTTCACATACGGCACTCTTGCCGATTATTTCAGATACGGACGGGGTCGTTCGCCCCATATCTCCCGATATAAGCTCCTTTATGTACAAACCGCCTTCGCAAAATATTCTCAGCTTAAGGTGTTTTCCATCAATCACTTTGCCACTCACTTTATAAACTTTTCTAACACGCGTCAAATCGCTTCTCCTCTTTAAAACCCTTTGAGGCGTTTTTTGTACAATCTCTGCACCTCCAAGCCTCTGGACGATTTTCCTTAGATCCGCCCCGTTCACTCCTTCCTCCACATAAACCAGGGCTTCGTACTCCTTATCATGCCTCTCGCTCAGCAATCGCTCCATTTCCTCCCGGGTGGCGAACCTTAAATCAAAAACTTCAATCTTTCCGCTTTTGCCAATCTCCTCCGCGATTTTCTCCAAATTCGCGTGTCTTTTTTTGGCTCTCTTAATCTCAACGAAAAAGGGTCTTCCGTTTCCAAGCATCCTGACATCAATATCCTCCCTCCCGGCGCCGTGAAAAACCGCCTTCCCTTTAAAAGCATTCCCAAAGGGTTTGCATATTATCGAGGCAACACTCTCGCCGTATCCCTTAAGGGGAGTTTGAGGCATGCCCCTCACGAGTTTCCTGTAGCGACCGTAGACATATACGGGCTTTATCTCAATTCTAACCTTCTCCTTGTAGGGAGCTATTATGAATTTAACATCCGGATTTTTCCTGTTGACCTTTTTATTAAGCTTCCTCTCCAGAATTTTCCCCACTTCCCTGTTAAATTCTCGGTTTATGGGTTCCCAATATAACCCAAATTTCTCAAAAATTTCCTTCTCCCTGTTCAGGATTTCCTCTGGAAAACTGGAGCCGACCAAAAAAGTCTCAAATTCCAGCATTTTTGCTTTGTCTATACAAAGCAAAGCGTAATCCTCAAGTCTGTCAAATATACCTCCGCATATCTCGCATTCTTCTTCTTTCAGGGGTTTCTTTTCCTCAAGTGCTCTCTCCATATTCAGCACAAACCTTATAGCTCTCCCCCTTTCCTCATTGCTTCCCTTTCCAAGCTTTGCAAACCCCCTTCCAAGGCAATGGTTGCACAGTTTATGCTTCTCAAGAACCTCTGCGGCTTTCTCTATTATCATATCCCCCACCAACATGTATTTATAATGCTCCTTAGGGATTATTAATGATGCCTATGATGACAAGAAGGCAGAAGATAATAAAGCTTTTGGAGGAGAGAGATTACAGCGTGAGTGAACTTGCCCTGCTGCTTGACATGCGAGGTAAAGGAAGCTCTAAAATTATACTCGAAGACCTCAGGGCAATTTCAAAAACCCTTAAGCGTGAGGGAAAAGTTCTTTTGATACAGCCAGCCCGGTGCAGAAACTGCAGTTTTGTTTTTAAGCCCGAAATAAAAGTCCCATCCAAATGCCCAAAGTGCCGCTCTACATGGATTGAAGAGCCAAGGTTTAGGATATCCCTCAAGTAGATTGTCATTTCTCTAAATTTTATCCGTTCCAGGCGTTCATTCTTGTCATCTGTTCAACCTCAAAGTTTATATTAAGTGGCCGTAAAGTATTGGCAGAGCTATAAAATTGACTTCATCGTCGGAGGTATTAGCATGAGAAGGATAGAGCGCTTTATGAAAGAGAAGGGAATTAATGTGGGCGATTATGTCAGGGTTATAGAAAGGGAGAATGGAAACAGTGTGGAGTATGAGGGAATTGTTATGATGCCCTACGAACTCTCAAGCGGTGAGACCCTCACGCTGAAGCTCGACAATGGATACAATATTGGAATCTTGGTTGATCAGATCCTTGATGTTCAGATTATCGAGAGGGCGGAGCCAAAGGGGACTAAAACATTTAAGAACATCCTTCCCAAGAGAAGAGAGCTTCCAAATGTAACAATCTTCGGAACAGGGGGTACTATAGCATCCAAAATCGATTATAAAACGGGAGCTGTACACGCCGCATTCACCGCGGAAGAACTTGCAATGGCAGTTCCCGAGATATTTGACATAGCAAACATAACCCCCAAGCTCCTCTTCAACATACTGAGCGAGGACATGACACTAGAATATTGGATTAAAATAGCACATGAAGTTGCAAATGCATTAAATAGTGGGGAAGATGGTGTGGTGATAGGGCACGGGACAGACACGATGGGCTACACCGCTGCAGCGCTTAGCTTTATGCTACGCGATTTGGGGAAGCCCGTAATTCTCGTGGGATCTCAGAGGAGCAGTGATAGACCATCAAGTGATGCAGCTATGAACTTAACGTGCTCCACGAGGATGGCAACGGCAGATTTTGGAGAAGTCGCCATAGTCATGCATGGAGAGACGGGAGATACCTACTGCCTGGCACATAGGGGAACCAAAGCCAGAAAGATGCACACATCCAGAAGGGACGCCTTTAGGAGCATAAATGACGTTCCGATAGCCAGGATATGGGCGAATGGTGAGATTGAATTCCTTAGGGAAGACTACCGGAGAAGGAGCGAGAGTGAGGTTTGGGTGGATGACAAAATGGAAGAAAAGGTCGCCCTTATCAAATCATTCCCGGGTATGCAGGGTGAGATAATAGATTTCTTCGTTGATAAGGGTTATAAGGGGCTTGTAATCGAAGGGACTGGACTTGGACACACCCCCACATATGTGATAGATGCTATAAAGAGAGCAACAGAGGAGGGCATTGCAGTTTGCATAACCAGCCAGTGCCTCTATGGAAGGGTCAACCTGAACGTTTACTCCACTGGAAGAAAACTTCTCAAGGCGGGCGTTATACCGTGCGAGGACATGCTCCCCGAGACGGCTTATGTGAAGCTCATGTGGGTCTTGGGACACACTGCGGACATGAACGAGGTCAAACGCATGATGCTCACGAACTATGCCGGGGAGATAACTCCATATACGAGGTTTGATACATATCTGAGGTGAGAAAGATGGACTATGGGGAACTTGGTTTAAAGGTCGGTTTGGAGATTCACCGCCAGCTCGATACTAAAAAGCTGTTTTCACCCGTACCCAGCGAGCTCCATGACGAGGTGGACTTTCACTTTGAGCGCAGGTTGAGGCCAACAATGAGCGAGCTTGGGGAGATAGACCAAGCAGCGCTGGAGGAGTTTAAAAAGGGGAGAACCTTCGTATACGAGGGAACGTATGGATACAGTGACCTCGTTTATATGGATGAGGAACCTCCCCATATGCCTGATGAAGAAGCTCTAAAAGTATCCCTCCAGATATCCTATCTCCTAAATGCAACACCGGTTGATGAGGTTCATTTTATGCGCAAGATAGTTATAGATGGTTCCAATGTTTCGGGCTTTCAGAGAACTGCCATAGTGGGCATGAACGGGAAGGTGGACACCCCTTGGGGAAGTGTGGGGATTCCAACCATATGCCTGGAAGAGGATGCTTGTAGAATTGTGGAGAGAGAGGATGGAAGGGTTATATACCGGCTTGATCGTCTGGGGATTCCCCTAATTGAAATAGCAACAACTCCCGACATCCACCATCCGGAGCAGGCAAAGATCGTGGCAAAGTACATCGGAGATGCCCTGAGGGCAACGCGCAAGGTAAAGAGAGGTCTCGGGACAATCAGACAGGATTTGAACGTTTCAATTAGGGGCGGTGCGAGGATAGAGATTAAAGGTGTTCAGGAGCTCGATATGATTCCCATAATCATAGAGCGTGAGGTCGAAAGGCAGATCAATCTTCTAAAAATAAAGGAAGCACTTAAGGAAAGGGGAGTTAGAGAGGATGAGCTCGAGGAGAAGTTCCACGACGTTAGCGAAATTTTTGAGGGTACCTCCTCAAAGATAATTGCACGTACACTGAAGAGGGGAGGTAAGGTTCTCGCGGTTAAGCTTCCAAAGTTCAGGGGATTGATAGGCTTTGAAATTCAGCCTGGAAGGAGATTGGGAACTGAAATGGCGGATAGGGCTAGGAAATACGTGAAGGGCATATTCCATATTGATGAATTACCCAATTATGGAATTACAGAGGAGGAAGTCAATGCAATCATTGAAAGGCTTGAGCTCGGGGAAAGGGATGCATTTGTGCTGGTTGCTGCCGAAGAGGAAACGGCGAGAAAAGCCCTAAAGGAGGTTCTCCAAAGGGCCAGGGAAGCACTTCAAGGAGTTCCTGAGGAAACGAGGAGGGCTCTGCCAGATGGAAACACCCAATATATGAGGCCGCTACCCGGAAAGGCTAGGATGTATCCGGAAACGGATATACCGCCCATCCTGATAACCCCTGAAATTAAGGAGGAGATACTAGGGAAGCTTCCGGAATTGCCTCAAGCTAGGATCGAACGCTATGTTAGAGAGTTCAAGATTGATAGGAGCCTTGCGGAAACTCTGGTAAATGATGAACGTGATGAACTCTTTGAGGAACTCATAGAGAGGGGAGTTAAGCCTTCTCTGGCGGCATCGATCCTGATCGTGGTTCTCAAAGGTCTCAAGAAGGAAGTTCCAATTGAGAACATTACGGATGAGCACATAAAAGAGGCATTTGAGCTCCTGATTGAGAACAGGATCGCAAAGGAAGCCTTTGAGGAGATATTCAAGGAGCTTGCTGTGCACCCTGAAAAGAGTGCTATCCAAGTGGCTGAGGAGAAAGGGCTCACACTCCTTAGCGAAGCCGAGGTGGAGCGTATAGTGGAAGAAATCGTCCAGCAGAACATTGAGATCATAAAGGCAAAGGGAATGGGAGCTATGGGGATGATAATGGGGAGAGCAATGGCAAAACTTAGAGGCAAGGCAGATGGAAAGCTCGTGAATCAGCTCGTGAGGAAGAAGATTCAGGAGCTTTCCTCCTAATGCTCTAAAGGGATTTGTTAGACGGCGCTGATTTGTTTATTTCCCTTGGTTTTTTTACTAATCGTCTTTTGGGTTTAAGAAGGAATTTAACTCTTACCATTTAGCCTTAATCTCCCGGGGTTGGTTTTTAATGTGATTGATAGCTCATTCTCCCTTAACGACCCAGTCCGATTGGAGGTGTTAGTCCTTCTAATAAGTACTGGCGTTCACTTATGCAAACGTGCTTGAGCAGGCTCCCGATACTTTTTTTAAGTAGTTTTTCTTAAATTATAAGGGAAGTAAAATGGCGTTTATACCCATAAGGGTTCGGAGGAAAGAAAAGAAACCTCCAAAAAGAGGTGCCAAAAAGGAAAAGCGCATAGCATATACCCTGATTAAGGTGAAGGAAAATCAGCTCATAAGTGAGAAGGCCAAGGAGGTTG
>NZ_JBMXHE010000048.1:0-13851 GCF_053987695.1 Palaeococcus sp. (in: euryarchaeotes) | reverse complement strand
TTCCTGACATCTTGCTGAAGTGAAGGGGTAAAGGGGAAGGCCGAAAGATACCAGAATGGTCAAACTGCAACCCATTCCCCTTTTAAAAACCTTTCCATCTGGGGGCACGTTCTGTTGTTTTCCTGACATCCTTCGTGCCCCCTAAGTTACCCCCATATTCAGCATTCCTTCATGCCCCTTAGGCTCATCTACATATTGTGACTGAATGGTTTTAAGTTTCTTGAGTGCCCCTTTACAAACTCAAAACAACACCAGCCAAAACATCTGAGTGTAAGATATATGTCTTCCAAAAATTTTCATGTGAAAACACTCTGCTGTCGAATAGAAGAAAAATAGAAAAATTTCAGAGCTGTTCAAATCTATCTGCCAGGCGTTTTAAAATACCTGGGAGTGTTGTGTATTCCATTTCCTCCATAGGCAAGCGGTGGGGCTCAAAGGGACCATGTCTGCGCATGTAGTCCGCAATCTCAAGTGCCTTCCTCCTGGCATCATCGAAGGCAACATCATCGAAGAGGTCAACGGGGCCTATTAGCTTTCCATCTCTGTTTATCTGCCATCCCAGCGCTACTACCCTTGGAGGACCATCAAATCTTGATGGGGTTGCATACTTGAGCGGAACCGGGATGATCGGCCCATTGTGGCTTCCGCGCATCCACCCACTGACGAGATGGGGGAATGCAAAAGGCTCAAGAACCTCGCCAAGTGCTGGAAGCCCGCTTTGAGCCCTAACTATTGCAACAGGGTCGTCCTTTCCAACATACTCCCCTGCAATCTCATAGAGTTTCTCCGTGCTTATCACGGCAACTGGTTCGTCCTTTGAAATTCTGTGCCCTTCCTTTGGAAAGACGTGCTTAATCACGTATCTTGATTTTGCACCTATCAGCGCCAGTATGTCGTAGAGCTCCTCCGGGGAGTTTAGTATAACCTTCTTGTGCTCCTTGATATCCCATACCTCAAAGCGGAAGCCCATGTGCATGTGGGGGTCTATCACGAGACCTGCTGTGTTGAATGGATCCCCGAACATTCTAAATATGGGCAGGTTAAATGCTCCGGGCTCGGTCTTGTCCATATGGAATGTAACTATGGGTTCGCTCTTTCTTAGAGTAATCTCCATCTCAGCTATTCCCGGACCCATACCTCTAATGTTTCCACTGAAGGCGTCCTTCAAAAGGTCCTGCCCCGCCCCATAGAGTCCGAGCTCCTTTGCCACTTCAGTGGCTTCTTTAAAGGTATCCCACGCCAGACCATGTATCTCCTCACTGTCCACTCCCTTGGTGTGTGTCATTATGAGCTGGAGGTCATCCCCGCAGTAGGTAACATAGAAGTCTATTAGGGTGCCTTTCTCCTTTGCCATGCTTAAAAGCTCCTTTGCCCTCTCCATGAGCGCTGGATGAACTTTGTGATGTCCGGGCCATCCACCAACGTCCGCTTTTATAACGCTCACAGTTATCTTCTTCCCAACATACATGTCTATCACCAATCTTACGTATAATTTCAAGTTTATAAAATTTTACCATTGAAAAATATATCACCGAGAATGACACAAAATTAGAGCCGCCCGCACATCATGAATCCGTCTTCATCCACCTAAACTCCATCACTGCCATTATCACAAACTCCGCAAAGCTTATAAATGCCCTACAGCTATGTGATAATGGCTTGGGGGCATGGTGTAGCCTGGTCTATCATCGCGGGCTCCAGAGGCCATGAGGAGAAGCGGGTTTGCTGACTCGGGGATGAACTTCTGGAGCCCCGAGCGGCTGGAGAAACCCGCGGACCGGGGTTCAAATCCCCGTGCCCCCACCACCCCGCTATAACTTCTAACCGTAAATTTCAAAAAGAGAATAGAGGCTCATTCTTCCTCGCTTCATCATCTTTCAGAAAGGAGAACGCCAATCATCGCCTAAACATCCTCTTTTACAGTTACAAATGAGACCATGGTCACCGTTTGCCCTATCCCCTTAATCTCCCTAAGTTTATCGACGACAATTTTTCCAATGTCCTCTGCCGATGGCGCCCTAACCTTTATCAGAAGATCCCACTCTCCGGCAATTATGTGAACTTCGTAAATCCATTCAAGCTGGGATATTCTCTCGGCAACTTCCCTTTGTGTTAATCCTGCCGCAGGATCATATCTGGCGAGTATAAATGCGGTTGTCCCCAGATTGAGCTTTTTATAATTCGGCTTTATGGTGAACTTCTCAATAATACCTTCCTCTAAAAGCTTCTTAATACGATAGTGGACAGTAGTTCTGGGTATCCCCAGTTTCTTACTCAAAGAGGCTATATTTTCCCTGGAATTCTGCTTGAGTTCTTCAAGCAGTCTTACATCGATTTTGTCCAAGACATCCACCATCCTCTTCCCCTCTAACTTTAATTGACACATCTCCAATATAAACATATCGAAATTGGATATTTATTCATTCTGCAAATTCTCTTTTAGCCAATTTGAAAATGCCTTTAAGGCCCTTCCCCTGTGGGATATTTTATTCTTTTCTTCTATTGTCATTTGGGCAAAAGTTCTGGAAAAACCATGGGGTATGAATATCGGGTCAAAACCAAAACCACCCTCCCCCCTCTTCTCGTAGCCTATGCTGCCTTTAACAATGCCCCTAAATATGTGAATCTCTCCATCATAATACCCGATAACGCTTTTGAAGTACGCATCCCTGTAATCCACTCCCTCCATAAGCTTTAGCAACCCCTTATTTCCGAGCCTCTTGAAAACATAAGCCGAATAGACACCGGGGAATCCTCCAAATGCCTCCACAAAAAGACCTGAGTCATCTATAAAAAAAGGTGTATCAATTTTATCCCTCAACCATTCGAGCCCGAATCTGACAACTTCCTCGAGATCATCCGCCTGTATCTCAGGGTAATCCACTCTCCTCCTTATGAGCTCCACTCCAAGGGGAGACAAATAACGTTTGGCCTCCTTGAACTTGCCCTTATTTGAAGTTATAAACAGGACCCGCATTCAACCACCTCAAAAAATATGAAATCAGTCAATGGTATAACCAATCCTCTCAACCAGCTCTCTCCTCTCCTTCTTCTGCTCTTCCGTCTCTATAGTGTTGGCCGCTTTTCCATCCACAATCCCTAAAACGGCTCTCCCAAGCTCTGTCTCGGCAACTATAACTTGTAATGGGTTTTCGCTTGCTCCATATACCGTTGCAACTGCAGGGTGCAATTTAATCGTGTTCAACACGTTTATCGGGAACGCCTTCCTCATAAGAACCACAAAGACATGACCTCCCCCAATTGCCAGCGCATTTTTTGCTGCAAGCTGCTCCAGCTCTTTATCATTTCCGGTAAATCTTGTCAATTGTGGCTTCGCTTCATTCATGGCTATGCCAAACTTTATCCCTGGAACGGTTGTTAAAAGAGCCTTTGCTAAATCATCGACCGTAAATATGGAAAAATTCCCCTGCCCAATTATGCATTCGACTCCTTCGGGCTTTTCAATGTCAACCACTTCAATCTTGACCATCCAACACCACCAAAAAAATAATATATATCCAACCGATAAAACGTTTTCTGTGAGGTGGAATGGAGCACAATTTGCCCCAAATAAACTATGATGAAATTGATTTTTTGGTTAATCTCCTAGAAAAATATCCGAGGGAAAGTCTGAGGAAGATATCCGAACTGGAGGGAATCGAATATTTTAAGCTGAAGAGGCTGTATGATAAGTACTATGGAGAAGACAAGTTTGTCCAAGTGAATGCTATCTTAAACATATCCAAGCTCGGACTGAAGAGCTTCGTTGCCTTTTTGGACATACCGAGAGATGAACTCAGAAGCAGGGCACTTGAAATACTAAAAAACCCCTTCTGCAACTATCTAAACGCATCCTTTGGATTCAGGATGGGGCTCTATGTCCTCTATCATGTGCCCGTGGGGCAGGAAAAATATTTGGATGAACTTTTATCGAAGTATACAGACAGTTATGAATATTATGAAGTGAGGGCATACCCCAAGAGAAACACGAAATTTGGAAAATGGAATTTGAGCTATGATTATGCCATCCTGATAGACATCCTGAAAAACGATGCCCGAACCAGTATATCAAAAATCGCCCAAATCCTAGGAAAAAGACGACCAACAATTGATTATATGATAGAAAGACTGGAAAAACTTGAAATAATCCTGGGCTACATTGCAATTCGGGACGATTACGCTTATAGTCGCTCTCTGGTCGGAATAGCCGATGAACTGGATGAGGAAGTTGTAAAAGAGTGGGAGAATAAATATGACTTTCGCATTGGGGTCATCATCCCGAAGGGATATCTGATAGAGTGGTACTTCCCCCCTCACGAGGATATGAGCCTGAAAATACTTGAGCTCGGGAAGTATGTCAAAAAATACTCCGTGGAATATCTGGACATGCTGAGAGACATCAATCGCATGGGCCCCTTTTCTCAGAGGGTCAGAAAGGATGGAAAAGGATACAAGTCAATCCTAGAGTTCTAAAGGACAGTATTCAAGACCAAATAAATCCCCCGTAGCCTGATATTCCAGTGCCCTGCAGTCATGACAAACGTATTTGAAGGGACATTTTGAACAGCCTTCAACCATATCTTTTGTGAGCCTCCAGAAATTTTTCAAACGAGTCTTTCTCAATAGGGCTCTAATCCCCTCCTTTTTTGCATCCCCAACTATGAACTTCCTCATTAATGGACATATCAATGCGTATCCATCTGCAGCTATTGTCAGAGTCCCCGAAAGACATGGACTGTACTTTATAGAGGTTGGATTATCTATTCTCTTGAGCTCTATTGGGTTCAATTTAAGTCCCATAAGGGTTCTGGGATATATGATATCTATGTAGACATCGAATGGAAATCTCACACCCCTCCTTAAGATCTCTTCATAATCCTTCTGCTCCATCAGCAACAGCGCAGAGTGCATATAATCCAGAGCCTCAAGTCGCTTTAGGTTCTCATCATTGTAGTCTGCCTCAACTACTATGTTCACCCCTTCCATGGGAGGCACTTTGTTCATGTCCTCAATCCTAACCACCATATAGATGTCTTCAATCCCAAGGGAAGAGGCGTACGCTGCAAGTCTAATAAGTAAGTCCAAGTCATCATAGTTTGTTAAATAAAGCTCATCTGCACTGGTTTTCGAAAATTCGTGGATAAGCTTTTTGAATCTTTCCTCATCCATGGGCTCCCTTCGAAGGAAAAACCTGTTATTTCCGATACACCCAATTGACCTCCTTATCCCTTCGAGTTCCGAGAAATTCCCTTTCCCCCTGCCAATCTGAAGTATAAGCCTCTCCAGCTTACCTCTATGCTCTCGATTCACCCACGGCGGTTTTGCTACGGATATTATCCTGCTCTCTTCAAAAAGTTGATCAACAACACCGGTGACCTCCACATTCTCCACACCGTACCACCGAAATAGCTAATGTAAAAAATCATATATTAACTTTTTCTATGCATATTTTGAATACCATTAATAGTAGTATGCAAAAAATGCATAGTAAACAATAATGTTTAACAATTCCAAGGGGATTATTTTGAAATGCTCTCCTCATACTGAAGGAGTAAGGCTCCAAAAATTATCAGGGATGCACCAAAAATCTGCCTCATACTTAAAACCTCATGAAAAATCAAGTATGCGAGAATTAAAGCCACAACTGGCTCCACAGTTGCCACTATGGATGCTCTGCTCGCTTCTATATCCTGAAGGGCATGATTGTACATTAAATAAGCCAAAAATGTTGGAAACACCCCCAAAGCCACCAGATATGGAATCGCCCCCATGGGAATGCTGAATTTTGTAAAGGGCAGTAAAAACAGAGTCCCAAAGCCAAGGGTGTACATTAAAGCTTCTCCAGGGCTCTCCTCCCTCACAGCGATTTTTCCGAGGATGCCGTATAGAGCATAAGTGAACCCCGAGAGCAAGCCCAAGATGATCCCCACAATGTTTACACTGCCGTTGAGCTCCGTTACGAAGAGAACCCCAACGAGAACCATTCCAAGAGATGCTAATTTCATTGGGGTTATTCTTTCCTTAAAGATTAGATACCCCATTATTGTTGAATATATGGGGGCGGTATAAAGCAGCAAAACAGCTAAAGAGACAGATGAAAGCTTAACCGCATAAAAATACAGCACATAGAAAAGGAAGACGCTGAAAAAACCATAAAATGCATAGAACTTAAGTTTATCCTTTTTGAGGTTCAGGTCATCCCTGAAGTTATTGTAAAGCAGGAGAAGGAAGAATGCCGTGGAAGCCCTAAAAAAGACTATTGTAAATGGGTCTAAATTATATCCATAGAGCAGTTTAGCAAATATTCCCAATGTACCCCACATGCTGGCGGCAAGGAATACTAAAGCATAACCTTTCCTCAAGCTCCCACCTCAGGACCTACTGGCAACCTTCTCTTGTGTTCGCTCCTCTTTATTAGCTTTTCCACGTGCTTCACCTGGTTAATGGGGACATTAAGCTTTTCGGCAATTTCCTCCCCGGACATTCCCAAATCAACTAAATGATATAGGATTTCATCCAGAAGCCTGTAGCTTATTCCAAGCTCATCTTCGTCGGTTTGTCCTTCCCAGAGGCCCGCACTCGGCTTTTTATTCACAATTTGCGGTGGAACTCCCACAAGTCTAGCTATTTCCCAGACTTCTGTTTTATACATGTTTATCAATGGAGCGTAGTCGCTGGCACCATCCCCCCATTTTGTAAAATAGCCAACCAAAAACTCGCTCCGGTTGCTTGTTCCCAAAACAAGCATGTTGTTTGCATTTGCGTGAGCGTAAAGGATCATCATCCTGCTCCTCGCCATCAAGTTCCCTCTCGCTGTGCTGTCCAGTTCAAAGCCCAGAGCCTCCTCAAAAGCATCGATTATCGGTTTTATGGGAATTATTTTGTACTTTATGCCCAGGCTCTCGCAAACCAGCCGGGCATCCTCCAAGTCCCTGTTTTCATAATAGGGCATTATGAGTCCAAGGACTTTCTCCCTTCCTAGAGCTTTTGCACTTAAGAATGCCACAGTTGCGCTGTCAACCCCTCCGCTGATGCCAATGACGACACCATTTACATTGGCTTCCTCAACTTTCTCCCGGATAAAAGCCATGAGCCCCTCTACAACTTCAGCATAGTTCAGATCTCTCATCTCTTACCACCCCTCAAATCCCGAAGGAACCGCATATACCCCGAAAAAGTCAACACGGTACCAATGATCATCAATAGAAATGCAACATATCCAAGATAGGGATAGGAATAAACCTGAGCCCTAGCATAAAAGCGATAGTCAACATTTCCATGGATTATGCTGATGCTCGTTACATATCCGGGAATCGTTAAATTCCCTTCAAAGGATGCAGCTTCTGGTGAGGAATCTATAGAATATAATACGGTCGCATTCTTGGAGTTGAGAATTAGGTTGGCTTCTATTATCCTGTTGTAGGCATAGGGAATATAAAAATCCTTATTATCCCCCTCCTTCAGCACCCCCGACTCCTCGTAGATTTGGGGGGTAGTGTAACTGGCTCCAAGCGCCAGGATTATAGCGAGAAGGAGAAGAAGGAGTCCATACTTAAAGGCACTGTATCCAAAGGGAGTGCTCTTCATCATCTCACCACCATGAAAAGAACCTCAAGAAAGTTTAAATGTTTTATGAAAGAAAAGAAAATTAAATCTTTCCAGCTAAGTGGCACTCCACCCAGTGGCCATGCTCATATTCGATTAGCTGTGGGTGTTTTACATCGCACAGCCCTTTCTCCATGTAGATGCATCTCGGATGGAAGCGACACCCAGGAGGAATATTCGCTGCATTTGGAACCTCACCTTTAATTGGAAGCTCTTTAATAATTTCCCTTCTCTCCGGAATCGGCTCTGGAACCGCAGCTAGGAGTGCTCTTGTATACGGATGTATTGGGTTGTCTATGACCACCTTGGCGGGACCCATCTCCACGATTCTACCCAAATACATGATTGCCATGTAGTCCGCGAAGTACCTCGCCGTGGACATGTCGTGTGTAATGTAGAGGTAAGTAACACTCATTTTTTCTTTTAGTTCTTTCATAAGCTCAAGGATCTCTGCTCTAATTGAAACATCGAGCATCGAAACGGGCTCATCTGCCACTATGAAAGTTGGATTGAGAATCAAAGACCTAGCTATGGCCACACGCTGCCTCTGACCACCGCTGAGCTGGTGAGGAAATCTACCCACATAATCCTCTGGAGGTGTGATTCTTACCATCTCAAGAGCTTTATGAATTATTTCCTCTCTTTCGGCTCTTGTTTCACCGATTCCATGGATTAAAAGCGGTTCTTCAAGGACGTCATATATTCTGAATCTCGGATTCATAGATGAGAATGGGTCTTGGAATATCATTTGTACTTTTCTCCTGTAGTCTCTGATCTCTTCTTGGGTTTTCAGTTCTGTAACATCTTGTCCCTCTAAGTAAATGCTGCCATCTGTAGGCTCCAATAGCTTCATGATAAGCTTTCCTGTTGTGGATTTACCACACCCGCTCTCTCCGACTAGTGCAAAGACTTCTTGCTTTCGGATTTCAAAGTTTATGCCATCTACAGCTCTAACTACCCTCTCCGGATGTCCTGTAAGTGCCTCAAATAATCCTCTCTTAATGGGGAAGTACTTTTTCAACTTTTCAACTTTAAGTACAGGCTCGCTCATCTCTCATCCCTCACAGCAACCAGCATGCAGCATAGTGATCCTTATCAACTTCCTTTAACTCCGGTATCTGCTCCCTGCAAACTTCCATGGCGTATGGACATCTCGGGTGGAACCTGCATCCTGTTGGCGGCGTAATCAAGTTCGGTGGCTGTCCTGGAATGAACTCAAGCCTTTCCACATCCTCATGAAGCCTTGGAATTGCTGCCAAGAGTTTTTGAGTGTAGGGGTGGGCCGGCTCATAGTACACCTTTTTGCTATCCCCAAGCTCCACTATCTTTCCCGCATACATTATCGCTATTCTATCGCTTATTTCCGCTAAAATGCTCAGATCATGTGTGATGAATATCATGGAAAGTCCAAGCTCCTTCTTAAGCTTCTTCATTAGGTTTATGATCTGTGCCTGAACCACGACATCAAGGGCTGTTGTCGGCTCATCGGCAATGACGAGTTCGGGTTCCAAGAGAAGTGCCATGGCTATTATCACACGCTGCTTCATACCACCGCTGAGCTCATGGGGATATCTGTAGACAATGTCCGGTGCCAGACCAACCAGCTCAAGGTATTTTTGAGCTTTATCCAGCGCTTCCTCCCTATCCATGCCCATGTGATAGAGCAAAGGCTCTATCATCTGATATCCTACCGTATAAACCGGATTTAGGGCATTCATTGCACCTTGGAATATCATCGCTATTTTCTGCCATCTTATCTCCTTCCTGAGCACATCCTCCGGAAGTCCAACCAGCTCCCTTCCCTCCATCTTAATACTTCCGCCCACGATCTTCCCCGGTGGTGTTGGCATTCCCATTAAAGTGAAACCTAGGGAGGACTTGCCACATCCACTCTCACCGGCAAGTCCAAGCACTTCTCCCTTCTTTATGTTAAATGTTAAATCGTCGACTGCCTTAACTACACCTCTCGATGCAAAGTAATACATCTTAAGGTTCTTAACCTCGAGGATGTTCTTTGTCATCTTCACAACCTCCTGAGTCTTGGATTTAGTACTCTATCCAACGCTGTACCGAGCAACACGAATGTCAAACCTACCAAAGCTATTGCCAGTCCCGGTGGAATGACCCACCACCAGTACCCATTGACCGCAGCACCTGCTACCTGAGCATCGTGAAGTATTTGTCCCCATGTTACCTTCGTGGGATCTCCCAGGCCAAGGAAACTTAATGAAGCCTCTGAAAGAACAGCACTTGGAACACTCAATGCCATTTGAGCGAATGCATATGGGAGGAGCTGTGGAACCATATGTCTAAAGATGATCCTTCCCGTTCCAGCACCCAATGCTCTCGCCGCTTCAACGTACACCTGTTCCTTAATCTGCAGTGCCATACTCCTCGCAACTTTGGCTATGCCAACCCACCCAAACAGCACCAGCAGGAACACTATTTGCCAGAGCTCTATATGTCCTCCGAAGTAGGATCCCAAGAGTATCAATATTGGTAGACTTGGAATTGAAGCCACAAACTCGTTAATCCTCTGCATAAACTCATCTGTCCAGCCACCTAGATAGGCACTTGTAACCCCATAGAATATACCTATGAGAACACTTAGGACTGAAATTGATATGCCTATTGTAAGTGAAACTCTTGAACCCCAGATGAGACCAGCTAAGAGGTCTCTTCCTTTGTAATCGGTTCCCAGCCACCCATAGCTTCTACCGTTAAAGATTACCTCCGTGTTATCCACTGAGACATTAATACCTTCCGGAATCCTGACATTTATTATGACTTTATAATCCCCCTTCAAGCTTTTTGGGCGGTCGAGCATATCCGGTGAAATTTTAGCAAAGAGAACTTTCATGCTGTCCAGTGTTGCCAGGTACTCGAATTCCTTTTGAGGTGTCAGCTGTACTCCAGTCTTCTCCTTTACCCAGTTAATGGTGGCTCTCCTAACAGCGTCGGACCTTCCAAGCTGAAGTGTAGTTGCTCCTTTAATCTTATAGCCACTTAGGATGGTTATCTGCTCCCCGTCGGGCCTGACGATGATCACATCCATTTTGGGAGTTCTCCGTGGATTGGGCGAGGTACCTGTGATATTTTTGATAACTATATCCTGGGGAGGAACATCGTATATGTTCTTATAGGGGATTTCAATTTTGAAGCCTTCATCCGTCTTTACCATGTACTGCTTGAGCTGATCACTTGTGAATATCTCGTGAACTGCCAGAGTCTGACTTGAAAATGCGTTTACCCATTTGGGGGGCACATTCTTTGGATAGTCAATCCAGTAATTTTGCCATGTGCTGGGAATATCCGGAGAGGTTATCAAAGGAGCCGCAAGTGCTATGCCTATCCAGAAGATTAGGAGCACTATTGCAAGCAATCCTGTTTTTTGCTTCTTAAAGTCAAACCAAAAGTTTGAAACTGAATCTTTAAAATCACTCCACCTCATTCCTCTCACCTCAGACCTGCGCTGATGCACCCACCTTAACTCTCGGGTCAAGGAATCCATAGGCAACGTCCGCTATGATAACTCCCGCAAGGTACAGGGCAACGTTCATAAACGTGAGACCCATGATCAGGTTAATCTCATTTGTTTGGAGTGCAATCCAGTAAACCCTGCCCATTCCTGGCCAGTTGAAAACGCTCTCCGTGATAATAGCACCACCCATTGAGTTCAACAGGGCGAATATCGTCATTGTAACTATTGGTGGGGCTGCCGCACGGAGGGCATGTCCATAGATAACCTTTCTCTCGGGGACACCCTTCGCCCTTGCCGCCATTATGAAATCCTCCTGCATCGTACCGATCATAATGTTTCTCGTTGTCCATGCCCATCCTCCAAAGGAGACTGTAACGATGGTGAGTACCGGAAGAACCATACGCT
Organism: Palaeococcus sp. (in: euryarchaeotes); assembly: GCF_053987695.1. Classification (NCBI taxonomy): domain Archaea; kingdom Methanobacteriati; phylum Methanobacteriota; class Thermococci; order Thermococcales; family Thermococcaceae; genus Palaeococcus; species Palaeococcus sp. (in: euryarchaeotes). The sequence continues at coordinate 2,360 of NZ_JBMXHE010000048.1, read as the reverse complement.
TCATGTAGTCAAGTATATGAGCGGTTCCGGTCAAATTGGGGTCGGGTATTGAATTGGAGGGGAACAGTCCGAGCTTGAATGAGAACACGAGGAGCATTATCATCCCGAACCACCACATCGGGATACTGCTCATAACCATGGCTATTACTGAGAGCCCTCTATCGAATGCACTCCCCACGAGCTGTGCCGCTTTAACGCCAAGCAAAATTCCTATGAGGATTATTATTATCTGAGCTGTTGTGAAGAGAAGCACCGTTCTCGGAAGAGCTTTTGAAATTATTCCTTTAACATTTCTCTCAGTCCCAAATATTGGACTTTTTGTATTTCCAAAATCCAGCGTTAGTGTTCTTTTGGCATAATAAAATACCCTCCAAGAGTAGGATTTATCCAAGTGATACTGATGCCTGTAGAATTTTATTCTCTCCGCTCTCCACTCATCGGGATTTTCGGGGGCATGCCCCTGCCTCTGAAGCGCTTGAAGCTCTCCGTTGACCCTCTCTTGTATGGTGTTCGTTAAGTCCTGTTCCGCCACTTTAACAAACAGTGCCGAAACGAGTATAGTAACCAATGCCAGAACCACGAGGGCATTTAAAAATCTGATAATTAGGTATTTTCCAAACCCCATGTAATTCCCTCCCGCAACTCTGTTAAGCTTCAAAGTTCATTTTTGAACATTATCTTTTTCAGCTTTGTAAAACTTGGTTTATATATCTTACTTAAGATGAGCATCTAAACGGTAAACCCGAAGAAACTAGAAGAGCAAACCTCTACTATAACAGTTATACACTTTGAGAATGGCAAAAGATAAAGATAATAGAAAGAAACGAAAAGTCCAATCACTTTCTCTTCTTTCTGAGTGCCAAGAGCGGAAGCAATGCAAATCCGAGGATTGCTGCTGGTCCGCAGACTCCTCCGCCGGCGGCTGTCTGGGTTGTTGTTTCGGTTACTGTCTGGGTAACCGTCTGGGTAACTGTAACTGTCTGTCCTGCTTGTGATGTTGTGGTCTGGGTGGTTGTGGTTGAGGTTGTCGGAGCGGCACCTTTTGTTGCGCTCCTGAGCATCCAGTTGGATGCGAGACCAACTACAGGATCAACTAGACCGAACTTAACCCTCTTATTTACGGCATAGAAGTTCCAGTTCTCTGCAGTGAAAACTCTAAAGCTCTCATATAGACCAATTGCAAGTCCAAGTCTGTTGAAGTCCCAGTACTTGGCTTCGGTATCCATCTTGACACCGTTGTGCTCACCGGTGTAGATTGCCAAGGAGAAGTCATCCGCCGTCCAGTCAAGCAATGGCTTGATCTTCTCACCCGTGTTGTAGTAGTCGAGGTTAAGCATCTTTAATCCTGCACCTATATCGCCATCACCGAGGAACCTTAATACTTCCTCAAGGGTTGCCCTCTTTGTGTTCTCTGGGCTCCACTTCCATCCAACTGGGCCCGGTGCGTAGAGCAAGCTTGAATAGTACTGGAATATCCTGAAGAGTGAATACTTAACGTTGCTTGAGGATGCCCAACCTTCGGTGTAGAAGTTCCATCCATACCCGCTCGGATCCTTTAGGTAAACGATTCCTGAAGCTGTTCTCCTATCCACAATCTTCACATCAACCGTGAAACCTGCCTTTTCAAGCACTTGCCCTATGTATTGAGCCTCATCCTTCCTCTCATCCTCGCTTCTACCAATTCCAACGATCTTGACGGGCTCTCCATCAAAGTACCACTTTCCATCCTTCTTCTCCAATGTGTGACCTGACTTGGCAACTTCCTTAGCTGCCTCCTGCATTCCTTCATCTATGAGCTGGAGAGCATAATTCTCATCACCTTGGGCATCAATACCAAAGGCATCAACCACTGACTGCATGTATTTGCTACCTGCTTCTCCTGAAACCCATGGTGTGAACATTGGGCCACCAGAACCCTGGAGGATGTTCTGGACCATAAAGTTCCTGTTAATCAAGTATTGTAAGGCAAACCTAACCTTTCTAACGGCGAATGGGTTGAAGTACTTCTTATCACCAACTGTAATTATGTACGGGTTGTCCTTATCATGGGATGGGTTCCAAACCATATCCCAGAAGACACCAATGCTCTTGTAGAGGTCTATATTGGCCCTCTGCTCATCGCTTAATCCCGAGAATCTGTATGCCGGGAAGTCGTACCAGAGAATGTCATAATTTCCCTTAGCAACCTCCAAAATGGCCGTATCTTGGTTTTGGAGACCATAAATCTCGATTGTTTCGAAGGGTGGGTTGACCTGGTACTCGGGCTCTGCAAATTCTGGAACCGTCCACTTATCAAATTTCTTTAGCCTGACATAGAGGTTCTCAGGCTTGTAAACGTCCACATAGTACGGACCTGTCCC
>NZ_JBMXHE010000047.1:0-14216 GCF_053987695.1 Palaeococcus sp. (in: euryarchaeotes) | reverse complement strand
AAAAAAGTACAAAAAGAAAAGCTCATTCTGGAAGTCCATGGTCGAAGGAATAGTAAACTCTTGTGTAGTTTCTCCTGAAGTAGAAGACATCGCGTTCGACTTTCTTTGGATCTTCCTTGTCTATGAGAACGCGCTTCATGAAGTGTGCGATCTCTCTCATCTCATCTTCCTTCATTCCGACCCTCGTCATTTCCTGGACACCGATCCTCAAACCGCTTGGTGTGTTGACCTTTTCAAGTGGGTCCCATGGAAGGAGGTTCTTGTTGAGGATTATGCCCGCTTCTTCGAGTAGAGGAGCGGCCCATCCACCGCCGGCCTCGTGGAGGTCGCTTACATCAACAATCACTTGGTGGCTCTCGGTGTAACCCTTGTCCTCGCCTATGACCTTGAATCCTTCTTCGGCCATTGCTTCGGCCAAGACTTTGGCGTTCTTGGTTATCTGCTCGGCATAGGCCTTACCGTATTCGAGCATCTCTGCAGCGGTTAGTGCTTTTCCTGCCATGTGATGGAGGTGGTGGTTGCTCAATACACCGGGGAATATTGCCCATTGAAGTTTTGCAACATCCTCACCAAAGTTGTTGTAGATTATGACACCTCCCTGAGGTCCAGGGAATGTCTTGTGGGTTGATGACGTTATTATGTCGGCACCTTCTCTAAGTGGATCCTGGAATTTTCCTCCCGCTATCAATCCCAAAACGTGGGCTGCGTCGTACATTACGTAAGCTCCAACCTCCTTGGCGACAGGGGCGAGCTCTTTAACTGGGTGCGGGAATGGATACAAAGAGCCTCCAAAGACCACAAGCTTCGGCTCAACCTCTCTTATGAGCTTTGCAGCTTTATCAACGTCTATGTTGAACTCTTCATTATCAAAGGGCCATGTGTGGACGTTCAATCCCCTCATACCCGCACTTCCAAAGCCCGCATGGCTTATATGACCTCCATGGGACGTGTGAAGGGATATTATGTGGTCACCTGGCTGTGTTAATCCAAAGAATGCCGCTTGATTGGCGTTTGTACCTGAAATGGGCCTCAAATCGGAGAAATCACTCTTAAAGAGCTCACAGAAGAGCCCTATACCTATGAGCTCGACTTCATCAACATACTTACATCCCTGGTAATACCTCTGCTTTGGCCATCCCTCGGCATATTTGTGCATAAAACCACTTGCAACAGCCCTTGTTACACTTGGAGAAGTTATATTTTCGCTTGCAATCAGGTTTATAGTGGAGCCCCTCCACTTTTCGTGGTCTTCAAGGAAGCCCAAAATTTTCTTTCTATACTCACCATACCCCATGCTATCACCCCAACGTATTCATGCAATGAAATGTTTTACACTCATGTAATTTAAACCTTGCTTAAGCATCTTCATGACAATTCTTTTCAAACGTAAAGAAAAACTGGGGTGTTGTGGCAGATTTCTGGAAAAATGTCAAGAAAAAGGTTTAAGGTCAAAATGCATTCCTCTATGAAATGCTGATCATAAGATGATATTCTCAACAATCGCCAGAGCTCTGGGAAGGGCTTTTTTTACCTCTTCACTAAGCTCCATACCTAGTTCTATCTCCTTTGTAACTATCCCTACAAAGTGAAGCTCTACATTTTTCAAGCGCTCATCAAGCTCCATCAAAAGTTTTAGAGCATCCACAGCACCTATGAAGTGAGCGCTCCTTATCTCTGCTTTAAGTTTTTCAAAAATTTCATTTCCTTTCAGATGAACAACTTCTCCGGGAGCATACTCATCGCTCAGGATTGCATCGATGATTATCAAGCGCTCTTCCCCGTTGTAGTATCTCTGAAGTCTGAATATATCCGTGCCGACCTCGATTACATTGTATCCCCGTTGAGCTAGAAGACGCCCAACCTTAAGGCCAGCTCCATCGTCCTTCATAAGCTCATTTCCCAGAGCAAGGATTAAAGTTCTCATTGTTTCACCTCTATACCGGTGTCCTTCGCCGGGAGCAGGAAGTCCTCATCGAGGGTTGCAAGTGAAAATCCATGCTCAATGCACGTGGCGAGAATCAAGGCATCATTTGGGAGGAGAGCGTAAGTTTTGATAAGTTCTTCGGCCTTGGAGAGTATCCCCCGGGAGGAACCTACGAAACCAAAGCTCTCAAGAGCTTTGAACACCAAGTCCAGCTCTGGTGGAAGTCTTCTGACATCCCCCTTTATAGTTCTCGGTGCCACCTTGGAATAGTGGCTGAGAAGCAGGTAGACCACCTCACTAAAAACCGTCTCCGTAATGTAAAGTGCAAACTCCTGATTTTCAAAGGACTCAAGGAGTTCAACCGCCTTCTGATTGCCCTTGAAGTACTCCACCAGAAGAGAACTGTCAATCAATACCTCTTTCATAATACTCCCTCTTAAGTTCCTTCCAGGATTTGTCGGTCTTTAAGATACCTTTTAGCTTCTTCAGGGTTTCAAAAAGCTCTTCCCTGTGAGACAGGTACCACGCTTTGGCCTCGACGTCCTTCTGAATAATCTCTGCATATTTCTTGGGAACTTTCACATGGATGACAACATCAACCATTTCTTCAGACATCATACTCCCCATGTATTACTCCACAATCTACTATAAAAAAGTTGAGAAAGGCTATAGCCTTACAATGTGCACCGAACATGAGATGCACGGATCGTATGCCCTTACGGTCATCTCCGTTAGATATTTCAAGCGTTCTGCATCGTCCATGTAGTGCTTCTCTGCCATCATCCTAACGTGGCGCTCCATTATGGCCAAGTTCATTGCTGTTGGTGTGATTATGTCTGCATATGCAACCCTTCCGTCTTTGACCTCAATTGTGTATGCCACGAGTCCTCTCGGGGCCTCTGTGATGCTGACACCACGACCATCTTTTATCTCAACCTCATCTCTCGGCTTGATTGGCCACTTTGCAAGAATTTCATCTATCTCATCTATAGCCCTCTCCACGAAATACACTAGCTCGAGCGCCTGTGCAAAATTGTTGGCAAAGCAGTTATCATACCTCAAGAGCTCTTTGTATTTGCCGTAGAGTTCCCTGGCTTTTCCATAGAGTAGATCCGCATTGTTGACAACCCTCGAAATTGCACCCACCATGAAGGGCTTCTCTCTATAGAAGGAATGCTTAGCGAAGCTGTGCTCCACGACACGCTCAACTATCCACTTTTTGTAATCCTCCACTGGGAATTCAAAGCCATCGCTGACCTTAATGTAATCTCCAAAGATGCCGTAAACGCCGTTCCTTGGCTTGACAGCCATGTGTACCATTTCTCTATCCTCAACTTCGGCATACTGCTCAAATTTTGAGAACAACTCGACCGTGTACTCTGCTACGGGTAGAGCTTCCTTAAGCTCTTTCTTGAGCTCCTCAAACTGCGCCTTTGTGGGAAGCTTTCCAAAGCCTCCTAAAACTGCATTTTCTTGGTGTATTGCCCTTGATCCGATAACATCCATTATCTTTGCTCCGATGTTCTTGAGCTTCATTGCATATTCTATTTCCTTCTTGTATTTGTCAACCATTGCAAGTGGGTTTGAGTAGCCAAGGTAATCTGGAAGGACGAGCAAGTAAAGATGAAGGGCATGACTTTCAATCATGTCTCCTATGTAAACCAGGTCCCTGATGGTTTGTATTTCCTCTCTTGGTGTGAATCCAACAGCTTTTTCTGCTGCTTCTATTGCGGTAAGTTTATGTGCGGCTGAACAGAAAGAGCAAATCCGTGGATATATCGCAAGTGCTTCATCAAGCTTCTTTCCGAGAGTTATGGCTTCGAAAAAGCGTGGCCCTTCAATTATATTGAGCTTGACCTCCTTGACTCCCTCGTCACTCGCAACTATCTCTATACCGCCCTTACCTTCCACACGGGCTATATGATCAACAGTAATTGGTATATACATCATTCTCCCTCCTCAAAGACTTTGTTAATCATTTCTTCAAGCTTTGGATTGTGAGCATTGAAAATTCTCATTCTCTGTAGAATCTCTTCCTTTTTGAGCCCCTTCTTCTTGAATTCTCTTGCCAGAGAATCAAACCATGCAACTTCTTTAACCGCCCCTCTGCATCCTATACATGCTATTCCATAGCTTGGGCATCTTGCGTCACATCCTGCAACAGTCAATGGTCCAAGACATGGTTCTCCCTTTTCGATGAGTACACATGGATTCCCCTTGAGTCTACACTCGACACACACTGGATAGTCGATGTCTTCGGGCCATGAGCCGACGAGGAACGTCCCGAGGGCATAGAGGAAATCTTTCTTCTCAGGCGGACATCCATAGAGCTTATAGTCAACTTTTATGTAGTTCTCAACAGGCTCTGCCATCCTCGGCTTGAATTTGACCTTTCCATCGCCATAAACGGTTTTCCAGAGCTCTTCAAGATCCTTATCATTGCTCCAGCTTTGAACTCCACCGTGGACGGCACATGAACCAACAGCCACGACAATCTTCGCTTTCTCCCTGATTTTCTTTACAAGCTCGACTTCCTCCTCCGTAGAGATGCTTCCCTCAATGAATGCTATGTCGACCTCGGCGTTCTCATCGCTGTTTCGATCAAGCATGAACCAGCATTCTATTCCAATGTTTTCAAGGGCTTGGACGAGCTCGTCTATCATTGCGAACTGCAGCTGGCAGCCGTAGCACGATGTGAGAGCATAAAACCCAATTTTTGCCTTTCTTCTCACTGTCATCACCTCACTCCAGCAACCCCGGTGTTGATACTATATCAAAGTACGTGAACACTGGTCCATCTTTACACACATATTTCCATGATGTGCTCGTTCCGACGTTGCAGTGGCCGCACTTCCCGATGCCGCACTTCATCTTTCTCTCAAGTGTGACATAGATGTTCTCGGGGCGGTATCCGTAGTTAATCAGGTATTCAAACACCGCTTTGTACATTCTCGGAGGACCGCATATGGTTACCATGGTGTTCTTTGGATTTGTGTTTGCCTCGACTATGAAGTTCTGGGGTCTTCCCTTCCTTCCGGGCCACTCCTTATCACGTGTAACGCTCTGGATTATCTTTATGTTCTCGGCTTCTGCGAGATCTTTCATTGCCTCAAGTTCCTTGTAGAAGAGCAAGTCCTTTCCATAACGGGCAGTGTTGATGAATGTGATGTTTCCAAACTTCCATCTGTTATCGACCGCATAGAGGAAGACACTCCTCAGGGGTGCCGTTCCAAGACCGGCTGCTATTAGGAGTAAGTCTTTCCCTTCCCATTCATGAACTGGAAATCCGTTTCCATAGGGACCTCTAACGAGGACGGTATCACCGGGTTTTAACTTGTGAACCACGGTGGTTACTCTTCCAGCCTTTCTTATACAAAGCTCAAAGAATCCTTTCCTCATTGGAGAGGAACAAATACTAATGGGCACTTCTCCAACTCCCGGTATCGTTAGTTGCACAAACTGACCTGGCTTGAATTCCCAATTCTCAGCTATTTCTGGATTTTCAAACCTAAAGAGGAATAGCTTTTCGGTTTCCGTTAGATCATAGACCTTCAAAACCTTAACTTTTTCAAGGCTGTATGGGTTATCGTTCATAGACCCTCACCCCCAAGATTGCTTGAATATGCAAAACCTCTCTTTGGAATCTCCTCACTGATTTCTGATGGACAGCTCTTTTCGTCTATTCCCAATATTGTTCTAAGGTTTTCCACAAAGCTTATTTCAGCTGGACAGAAATATGTGCACCTTCCACAGCCCACACAATAGCTTATGCCAAGCTTCTCATTATAGGAGTTCTTACAAAGATAGCGGTTCATGAAGCGATCCTTTTTTGTTGGTCTAAAGTTGTGACCGCCCGCAACCAGACCATGGCTCCTCAGCTGACAGGAATCCCATCTCCTCTCCCTGTATCCGGTATCACCATCCAAGTTTGGAAAGTCTATAACTTCATAGCAACGACATGTGGGGCAAACTAGGTTGCAGTTTCCACAGGCTAAGCAGAGCTCGCTCTGCTCATCCCACATGGGGTGCTCCATTTCAAGCTCTAGAAGATAACGCAGGTTTCCCCAGTCCTCGTGATATTTAAATGCATTTGCTCTTTTGTTTTCAAATTCCCTAAAAGCGCATATGTCCTGTGTTGTGACTTCCTCAAAGAGCTTTATGCTCTTGTCCACTATCCTGTGTCCCATTGGGGTTCCCACTCTAATGAGCCAGCCATCCGGAAGCTCATGGAGGAACAGGTCAAAGCCATCATCCGCAAAGTCCGTTTCCCTCAAATTACAGAAACAATACTCATCAGGCATGCAGCTTATACCTATTATTATGCCCTTCTCTCTTCTTACCTTGTAGTACTTATCCGGGAACTCGTCCAGATAAATCGTATCCATTATCTTGAGCCCGTGGATATCACATGCGTGAAGACCGAAAAGCACAAAAGGTTCAACATTTTCAATGGTTTCCCTGTACTCCGCTTTTGAGATGCTGAACTCGAACATCTTCTCCCTTGGGAGGAAGAAGAATTTCTTCGGCGGCATTATGGTTCTGTTATAATGGAACTCGACATTCCTGACGTCCTCAACCTCTCTAAAATCATAAAACTTTTCAGATATCTTCACGGGAGCATACAACCTCCCCCAATCCTTCAACCTTTCCAAAAATTCATAAGTATTCTCCTTTGGAAGTTTGACATATCTCATATCTATCACCCCGTTAAACGTATATTTGTGTTCACATGTCTAATTTCATGCATCCCTAATGGTGGCTTGGGGGGAGGTTAAAAAAGCGTTTCTAAACCCATAGTTTGTCAACCAAAGGTTAGGAATACCCCAATTATGAAAATTTGGTGCTACAAATTTAAAATCAGATAACGCTAAATTTATCACTGAAAGTTAATACATAAATGTATCATTAATGCATATAAACTTACTTCAAAGATTCAAATTCAACGTTAATGTTCTCTATTTTGCTAAACAAGCAATTGTGCACCTTAGGTTGAACAAAGGGCGTTTAAAAAAGACTTTTAAACGGAGAGTTTAAGAGAAGAACGAATACAATAATACATTTTCAATTGAGGTGGTCATCATGGAAGATAATTGTACATATGTGCTATATAATGTGCATGAAGGTGTGGATGCTTGTTCCAATATAGGATACACTAAAACCAAAGCCACGCCCTCAAAGCTCCTCTTTGCAGGATTCATGGCCGGTGCCTACATTGCTTTCGGATTCATGCTGGCGATAGTGGCCAGTGCAAGCTTCCACTCAAAGTTTGGGACATTTCCAAATACATCGCTATTCAAGCTCCTCTTAGGTGCAGTTTTCCCTGTGGGGCTCATAGCCGTTCTAGTCGGTGGAGCCGACCTCTGGACGGGCAATGCCCAAATTGTGTCTATATCCAAGCTAACAAAGAAGGTTGAGATTAAGGACGTCCTTTACAATTGGGTCGGTAGCTATGCAGGCAACTTTATAGGTAGCGTATTTTTGGCGTTCTTAGCAATCTACGGCACAGGCTTATTCGCAAATGGACTCTTCAAGGATGTTCTTGTGGGCATAGGAACATACAAAGTTAACATAACTCCTTGGAAGGCGTTTTGGCTTGCCGTGGGCTGTAACTGGCTCGTTAACGTTGCCATATGGCTCTATGTTAGAGCGAAGGACACTGCCGGAAAAGTCCTCGTCACATGGTTCCCAATATTTGCATTCGTTGCTATTGGATTTGAGCACAGCATAGCAAATATGTGGGCTATTACGAGTGCTATATTTGCAAGCAACTACGCCATTACATGGCTCGACTTTTTCAAGAACATAATACCCGTCACCATTGGAAACGCCGTTGGGGGCTTTCTCTTTGTTGGATTTTACCACTGGTACTTAGCTGATGGTGAGAATGCATTCAAAGAGATCACTGACTTCATGATACTCCTAGCAATTTTCGCCGTGCTCATGGTCTTTATACCCGCAGGAATAGCTTACGTGCTAAATGGCTTTGGAAAAGTAGCTCTCTGGGCAGTACCCCTGGCTATAAGCATTTACGGAATTGGCGTGACATACACAGTGAGGAGGGGAGTGGTTTAACATAAACTTGTTTAAATTTTTCCAAAACTTTTTAAATTTTAACATAAAAATGCAAATAGGTGGTGAAGATGGAAAAGCTCATACTTGGACTTTGCCCCTACTGTGGAATGGGGTGTAGGTTTTACATAAAGACCCTCAACGGAGAGCCCGTAGAGATAGAGATTTACGAGGGTGGCGTTAATGAGGGGAAGCTGTGCCCTAAAGGCCTAACCGCTTTAGACTTCCTCAGACATAACGATAGACTTACAAAGCCGCTAAAGCGCACCGAAAACGGCTTCGAGGAAATAAGCTGGGAACAGGCCATAAAAGAGATTGCTGAGAAGATTTTAGAAATCAGAGATAAATACGGCCCAGATGCTTTAGGCTTCTTCTCCAGTGCGAGATGTTCAAATGAAGAGAACTACCTCCTCCAAAAGATAGCACGCCTTCTCGGCACAAACAATGTAGATCACTGTGCGAGGCTTTGTCACGCTTCAACCGTAGCAGGCTTAGCTCAAACTGTTGGGGCAGCGGCTCAAAGCGGTTCCTATGATGACATACCAAAGGCAAAAGTTCTCCTCATCTGGGGCTACAATCCCGCGGAAACTCACCCGGTTTTGATGCGCTACATTTTGAGAGCAAAAGACAACGGCGCTAAAATAATTGTGGTTGATCCGAGGAAGACGAAAACAGCATGGTTCGCTGATATACATCTCCCCTTAAGGCTTGGAACCGATATAGCTTTAGCGAACGCCATGATGCACGTCATAATAAAGGAGCGCCTCTACGACAAGAAGTTTGTGTTCTCGAGAACTAAAGGCTTTGAGAAGCTCATTAAGGTTGTTGAGGAATATACACCGGAGTATGCCGAGAAAATCACTGGAATTCCCGCACACTTAATTAGAGAAGCCGCCGTGACGTTTGCAACCGCAGGAAGAGGAATAATAATGTGGGCCATGGGGATTACACAGCACATAACGGGAACTGGCAATGTTAAAGCTTTAGCCGACTTGGGACTAATATGTGGCTATGTGGGCAAAGAAGGAACCGGCTTATTCCCAATGCGCGGTCAAAACAACGTGCAGGGAGCTTGTGATATGGGTGCTTTGCCAAATGTCCTGCCCGGCTACCAAAAGGTCACCGATGGAAAGCGCGTGGCAGAGATTTGGGGCGTCGAAGAACTCCCAAGCGAGCCAGGTTTAACGATCCCCGAAATAATAAACAAAGCCCACGAAGGTGAGATTAAGGCCCTCTATATAATGGGTGAAAACCCTGTAGTGAGCGACCCCAACACAAAGCACGTGATTGAAGCTTTGAAAGGGCTCGAACTTCTCGTCGTACAGGATATCTTTCTAACGGAGACTGCTAAATACGCCCACTATATTCTACCTGCAGCCGCTTATGCCGAGAAAGAGGGCTCCTTTACAGCGAGCGAAAGAAGAGTCCAGTGGAACTTCAAAGCTATCGAGCCACCAGAGGAAGCTAAACCCGATTGGGAAATACTAAGGATGCTCGGCAAAGCTCTTGGCCTAAAGTTTGACTACGAGAGTGTCGAGGACGTTACAAGAGAAATAGCGTTAGTTGCACCCCAGTACAGGGGAATTACCCCCGAGAGGCTCAAGCGCGATGTTGAGGGAATTCAATGGCCATGCCCAAGCGAAGACCACCCCGGAACAAAGCGCTTGCATGTGGAGAGCTTTGCCACACCGGATGGAAAGGCAAACATAATTCCTGTGGAATTCAAGCCGCCGGCAGAGCTCCCCGATGAGGAATATCCTTTCATGCTGACGACTTTTAGAGTTGTGGGACAGTACCACACGGCCACAATGAGTGGAAGGAGTAAAGCACTCACCAAAAGATGGGGCGAAGCTTACGCGGAAATTAACCCAAAAGATGCCCAAAAGCTTGGAATTGAGAGCGGGGAGAGGATTAGGATTGTGACGAGGCGCGGTTCTTATGAGTGCAAAGCTAAGATTACGAAGCGCATTGGCGAAGGTGTGATTGGAGTACCGTGGCACTGGGGAGCCAACGTTCTGACAAACGACGTTCTTGATCCCGAGGCTAAGATACCCGAATTTAAGGTGAGTGCATGTAGAGTGGAGAAGGTGATGTGAGATGAAGCTCTTCATAAACTTGGGAAGGTGCATAGCCTGTAAGGCGTGTGAGGTAGCCTGTGAAAAAGAACATGGAATTTCCTTCATAAGTGTTTATGAGTTTGAAGATATGGCCGTTCCGCTGAACTGCCGCCACTGTGAGAAAGCCCCATGTATAGAGGTGTGCCCAACAAATGCCATAAAAAGAGACGGTGATGGCGCGGTAATAATCAACGAAGAGAAGTGTATTGGCTGCTACATGTGTTCAGCCGTTTGTCCTTACGCCATTCCAATAGTTGACCCGATCAAGGAGCTTGCCGTCAAGTGCAATCTCTGTGCTGACAGAAGAAAGGAAGGGAATCTCCCGCTGTGTGCAAGCGTTTGTCCAACAGATGCACTCGTATTCGGTGAAATAAATGAGATCATGGAAGAAAAGAGAAAGCGCAAAGCAGAGCGTATAGTTGAAGCTCAGAGAAAGGCCATAGAAAAAATAGCACTCTTCGGGTGAGGGGCATGCTAAAAGAAAGCCTCTGCATTGGCTGCGGCATCTGCGCAAAGGCGTGCCCCTTCAACGCCATTTCAATTTTTGAAGAGGAGGTTAGAAAGATAGTCTTTGAGCCCGCGAAGTGCGGCGAATGCGAATACGAGTGCAACGATGCCTGTCCTACCCATGCAATAGATGGAAAGCCTGATGATGCCACATTACTCTTTGAGTATGCACACTGCGCAAGATGTGGGAAGAAGCTTAAGCATGTGCTTAAAGAAGCCGAATATTTATCGAAAAAGCTCGAAAGTATGGGAGAGGACTCACAGATAGCTTATTTATGTGATGAGTGCAAAAGAAAGAAGATTTTTGATGTAGCAACAAAATATGAGGGTTATTTGGGGTGATGGCTATGAGTGGAATGAGATTTGCATTTCTATGTAGGGAAAAACCAAAACCTACGGGGAAAAAAGTCGCCATAATTGGTGGTGGTCCAGCTGGACTCAGTGCGGCTGGCTATTTAGTGTGTCACGGTCATGAGGTTCACGTTTATGACAAGCTTCCAGAGCCAGGTGGCTTAATGCTCTTTGGAATCCCTGAATTTAGAATTCCCATCTATCGTGTTAGGAACGGGTATAAAGAGCTTGAAAACGTCTTCGAAGTTAAATTTTACCCAAACACGAAAGTTGCCTTTGGAAACGAAAAAGAAGAAGGAGATGACTTCGTTGAAAACGTTGTAAACTTCAATGAGCTCGTTGAAAGCTATGATGCTGTTCTAATTTCAACAGGCACTTGGAAGTCAACAATTCCAAAAATAGAAGGAGCCGAGTTAGAGGGAGTTTATCCCGCTTTGGGCTATCTCTTCAGGATAAAAAGCGCAAAGCTCGGCCACTTGAGCTGGGATAATGTAACGCCTGTGGAAGGAAAGAGAGTAATGGTCATCGGAGCAGGCCACACAGCTGTTGATGCCGCCATGGAAAGTGTGCTCCTTGGTGCGGAGAAGGTTTATTTGAGCTATAGGAGGACGATAAGAGAGGCCCCAGCTGGTCCCTATGAGATTAACCTCCTCCAAAAGAGAGGCGTCAAGTGGCTCGAGCTGACCATGCCCGTCAGGATAATCGGTGAGAACGGCAAGGTTAGGGCTATTGAACTGCAAAAGTGTAAGCTAAGTGAGCCGGACGAGAGCGGAAGGAGAAAGCCCATACCCATAGAGGGCTCAAACTTCCAAATAGATGTGGACTACGTCATATTCGCCGTTGGACAAAAGCCCACACCCCCATTTAGCGAGCAAGCGGGAATAGCTGTGGACAAGTGGGGGAACATACTAGTTGATGCAAGGCATATGACGAGCAGAGAGGGGGTCTTTGCTGCTGGAGATGTTGTTATGGGACCATCAAAAGTTGGTAGGGCAGTTTTAGATGGTCTCCTAGCGGCTGAAAGCATGCACCTTTGGCTTGAGGGGGTGAGAGCATGAGGAGAGTCCTTCACGTTGACTACAGCTTGTGCATAGGATGTGAGACATGCCAGGGGATTTGTGAGTTCCTTCACCACGGGAAGCCCAACATAAAGATTTACTATACCATGAGCGGCCTTCCAATTCCAATAAACTGCCGCCACTGTGAGAAAGCCCCATGTATGGATGTTTGTCCTTCAGGAGCTATATATAAAGACCACGATGGAGCTGTAATAATAGACCCTGACAAGTGCATTGGCTGTTATATGTGCTTGGCGGTGTGCCCCTTTGGAGTCCCAAGCTTCGATATGAAGGTGAAAGCGGTTACAAAGTGTGATATGTGTGCTGATAGGAGGGAGCTTGGCCTAGCACCAGCGTGCAGCGAAATGTGTCCAGCAGAGGCAATATTCTTTGGAAAGCCTGAGGAGGTCGAGGAGAACATAAGGAAGAGAACCGCAGAAAAAATAGCGAGGGAGAGAATTTCACTGGAAGCTTTTGAAGGCGTTGGGAGAATGCTTTAAAGGAAGTGCTCAAAAGCTTCAATCAGCTTTTCGTTTTCTTCCTTCTTTCTTACGCTGAAGCGCACATATTCTGGGAGCCCAAATGATGAGCAGTCCCTCACTAGGATTCCCTTTTTCTTTAGACTTTCGGCGAAGGTTTTAGCATCTCCAACGTTCTTGATGAAGTAGTTGGCGTCGCTCTTGACGTCCAAAGCTTTCTCTATCCGCTCCTTTTCCTTCCAAATCAGAGGCATAGTCTCTTTCAAAAAGCGGGACTCATCTTTTATGATGAATTCGAGGAAGGCGTAGCCGAGAGAGCCAATGCTCCAAGGCATTCTAACGCTCTTAAAAGCTTCCTCAAAGCCGATGACGTAGCCAACCCTGATTCCCGGGAGGCCGTAGCTCTTCGTGAATGTTCTCAGCTTTAGGATGTTCCCTCCTTCCGGGCTTTTGGCATTTTTGACGAAGTCTATGAATGCTTCATCAAGAAGGAGGAGAGCTTCTTTATCCTCAACGGCATCGATAAGCGGTTTAAGCTCCCTTAGGGAATAATAACGGCCGTCAGGATTGTTTGGGTTGCAGAAAAAAACTATACTCCCCTTCTCCACGAGCTCAGCAAGTTTCTTCGGATCATTTGGGCCTTTAATAACTTCGGCATTAAAAATTCTAGAGATTCGCTCGTACTCCTCATAAGTGTGCCTTGGAATTATCACCCTGCGCTTTTCCCTCATGGCGAGGATGCCAAGCAAATACAACGCCTCAGTGATTCCAGCCGTTATCGTTATGCTTTCGCCAATCAGGTTTGAAAGCTCTTCCTCAAGCTCTTCCCAATAGGGGTAGCGGCTTGAGAGTTCCTTGGCCCTTTTGAACATTTCATCAAGCCATGGAGGAGTATAGGGATTCAGTGAAGCCGAGAAATCCAAGAGGCCTTCCTCACGAGACCCCCCGTGGTGGGCTTTGAATTTCACCGGTTTTAGCATAGGAGCACCTCCAAAGCGAGTATTATCATGCATGCCAAAATCCACTCACCAACGAGGATCCAATAAACCCTAAGAGCCCTTTTTATGTCATCAAGCGTTGGTTCTACTCCATCAAACCTATAAAGTCCTTCCTTCTCGAGCCAAACGCCGAGGACAGCACTCATAGCGGCTATCGGTTTATCGGAATTGAGCTTAAACTTTGCCCTCTTGTAGTATTCCAGCACTCTTTTTGGATTAAATGGAAGGAAGAGGAAAACCGTTATCCTAGCCGGAATGAAGTTGAGCAGGTCGTCCAGCCTGGCCGCGAACTTACCGAAGTAAAAATAGCGCTCATTTTTGTAGCCAATCATTGCATCGAGCGTGTTTATTGCCCTATAGACAAGGGCACCGCTTAGGCCAAAGAGTAAGTAATACAAAAGAGGAGCAACTATGCTGTCCGTTATGTTCTCAGCCAAGCTTTCAATTGCCGCTGAATTTAAGTGAGCCCTATCGAGCCTTTTTACGTCTCTGCTCACAATCCAGCCGACATATTTTCTCTGCTCCTCAATATCCTCGCGGATTGTATTCCCTACGTGCTCTGCTAGACTCTTAATTGCGAAGGAGCTTTTGAGGAGGTAAACTCCCAGAACAAAGCTAAACCATTTTGGTAAAAATTCTGGGAGCTTTGAGAGTGCAAAGGCAAATGCAATCACAAACAGGGAAGCGAAAGCTCCCCCAATGAAATCTAAAGC